>CAZZCI010000005.1:5328-23640 GCA_964653015.1 uncultured Rhodothermales bacterium | reverse complement strand
ATTCCGCTTGGCATCGTCGCCGCGAAAACAACATGGATTGGGCCAAGCATTCTCGTTGCTGTTGGACTCACCTACACCGTGCCCTCGCTAGCGCTGCTTGCCCTCATGGTGCCGCCGCTGGGCGTGGGGTACGTGCCTGCCGTAACAGCGCTGGTCATCTACAGCCTGCTCCCCATTGTGTGGAATACCTACACCGGCCTGCGCGACATCGACCCGCCGCTGCTCGAGTCGGCCCGTGCACTTGGCCTCACAGCGTGGGCCATGCTTCGTCGTGTAGAGCTTCCGCTAGCGGCTGGATCAATCTTTGCTGGAATCAAGATCGCTGTGGTCATCAACGTAGGCACCGCCACGTTGGGAGCGCTAATTGGAGCAGGGGGATACGGACAGCCCATCCTCACCGGCATTCGTCGCGCCGATCTCGGGCTCATCCTTGAAGGCACCCTGCCAGCAGCGCTACTTACGGTGCTCCTGCTCGGCCTGGTCGAAATCACTGAGCGCGGACGGAAAGGGCATGTCCCTTCGTAGCAACTGCTTCTGGAACCTTGTCGTATCAAGTTCTATCGTAATGGTCCTGTTTTTCTCCTTGATTCTACTTGTCCTATGGATACGGCTTCGCTGCGCCTCGCCCCGTTTATTCTGCTTTTCGTTGTGGGTGCCCTTGCAGCCAGCCCGGCGTCGGTGCTTGCCCAATCAAGTCCAGATGGCACCTTTCAGGAGGCGGATATGCCCATGAGCTCCATGGAAGACGCCTTTACCACGGCAGAAGCCGAGGGCAAGTCCGTCTTTATTGATGTGTACGCTCCGTGGTGTCCGCACTGCCAGCGGCTCGAAGAAGAGGTCTACGCCGATGCCGAGGTGCAAGAACTCATGCACGAGCACTTTGTGATGGTTCGCTTGAACGCCGACGACCCAGATGAAGAGCATGTCTTTCAAGGAGAAACGTACACCGCTCCCGAACTGGCCAGCGCATTTGGCGCACACGGCTTTCCGACGCTCATTTTCATGGACGACCAGGCCGAACATATTGGCACGCTACCCGGCGCGGTCGATCGCGAGGACTTCCTGCTGCTGGTTCGCTATGTAGGTACCGGCGCGTACCAAGAGCAGGCCCTCGACGACTATGCCGACGAGTAAACCGCCTGCCGTCTTCCCATCGTTTTCGAGTTGATTGCATGCGCGCCAGCTATTGCGATGCGTACTACGTTCCGTTGCCCGACGGGCATCCGTTTCCGATGGGCAAGTTTCCTGCATTGCACGCACTTCTCCTTAACGAGGGGCTGCTGTCCCCCCAGGATGTCGTAGCACCGCGCCAGGCTGACTGGTCGGATCTGCTGCAGGTGCATACCGCGTCCTACCTGAACGCCCTGGCCGAGGGCACGCTCTCGCGCAAGGAAGAACGGCGCATGGGACTGCCGTGGTCGCCGCGCCTGGTGCATCGCTCGCGCGTGGCCGTGCAGGGAACCCTCAACGCGGCCTACATGGCGCTCGAAGACGGCGTAGCAGCCAACCTCGCCGGCGGCACGCACCACGCGATGCCCGGTCATGGAGAGGGCTTCTGTGTGTTGAATGATGTGGCTGTGGCCATTCAGGTGTTGCGGCGCGCGTGCTGGGTAAACCGCGTCTGCATCGTCGATCTGGATGTGCATCAGGGCAATGGCAATGCGGCCTTTTTTGCGGATACGCCTACCGTGTACACCTTCTCGATGCATGGCGCCAAAAACTACCCCTTCCAAAAACCGCCATCCTCCCACGATGTGCCCCTTCCCGATGGCTGCTCAGACGACGCCTATCTCGATGCGCTAACCACGCATTTGCCCGCCGTGCTCGACGTAGCGCGCCCCGATCTCGTGTTCTACCTGGCAGGCATCGATGTGCTGGCAGACGACCGATTCGGACGCCTCGCTCTGACCCGTGATGGGCTGCATGCACGCGATCGCTTCGTGCTGCGCACGCTCCACCAGCAGGATGTGCCTGCTGTGCTCTTGCTTTCTGGCGGATACGCAGCCTCACCCGAAGAAACTGCCGATCGGCACGCTGTTATGCACCGCGAAGCTGCTGCCGTGTATGGCCGCTCTTCTGCCGTGCATTGAAAGAATGCTATTGCAGTGTCATAGGTCAATGTTTGGGGGCCATGATCCGGCTACGTTGTCAGGGGAGATCATATCGGGCTGCAGGTCATCCTGACGCCGCTAGGCGAAGGATCTCAACGCCATTACTACGGGTTCGTCACGTTCAGTGCGCGCAGAGTATACCTCGTGTACACTGAGCAGCAGGGCCTCCCGGCCACATCCCGCTGAGATGCTTCACTGCGTTCAGCATGACATGCATAGAACAGCTATAGAACGGCCTCGCGGAGCATCGCGACGAGTATTCATGGTGTTGGGGAAGTGATTATCACAGAGACGACGCCACAGGGGGCGGCTGCCCCCATACCATGCGGGGCCGGTCAGCCAGGTCGCGCGCCCAGTCCACATTGGTCCAGCCGTGTGCGCGAAACAACTCGGCCACCGCGGTCGCGCCCTCGTCGTGCGTTTCCACGAGCAGATATCCGCCGGGCTTCACCACATCACGGCCCCAATCGGCGAGTGCCCGGTAGAAATGCAGCGCATCATCGCCGGCAAACAGCGCCTCGGGCGGATCGTAATTGCGCACCACCGGGTCGAGCGTATCGGCTTCGCTATCGGGGATGTAGGGCGGGTTTGAGATGAGCAGATCCAGGTCCGTGGGGGCCTTCGTCGCGGCGTCAGGAGCGGCCATGTCGAAGTGCACCCAGTCGATGTCCAGCTGTAATGCCGAAGCGTTCTGCCGCGCCACGCGGAGTGCCGCCTCCGATACATCGCCCGCCGCCACCTCCGCCGACGGACGCTCGTGTTTTATGGCACAAGCGATGCACCCGCTTCCTGTGCCTGCGTCGAATACGCGAGGCGTCGTGTATCCGGCAATAAGTTGTAGCCCTTTCTCGACAACGATCTCCGTTTCCGGACGCGGCACCAGCACATCCTCATTTACAGCCAGCCGCAGTCCGTAAAACTCGGTATGGCCCAGCACATGCTGCAGCGGCTCGCCTGATTTGCGGCGCGCGATGAGTGTGGCAAATGCCGTTCGATTGGCCTCGGAAAGCGTCGTATCCCCCTGAACCAAGAGCGACGTTGTGGACTGGCCGCACACCTCGGCCAGGAGCCAGCGCGCCTGTTGATCGGGGCGCTGTCCAGTATCGGCAAGCTGCTGCGCCCCCCACTGCAGAGCGGCATGAATACGCTTAGGAGGACGGCTCATGTGTACGCAACCTCAAAATGCTCGAACTCTCCTTGGGCAGCGTCCCACGTCACATCAACCTCTTCAACGCGTGCCGAGGGCGGTCCGTCATGCACCGCATCCAGCAACGTATTGAGGGCCTCCTGGCGACCTTCCGCCTCAAGACGAACGGTACCGTCGGGTTCGTTACGTACCCAGCCCACAACGCCCAACTGTTGGGCCGTGGTGCGGGTGAAATATCGGAAGCCGACACCCTGTACGCGTCCGCTGATTTGGGCCGACAAACGTTGTGCCTCCGCAGGAGTATTCATAATGTGCAAAACAGCTTGATGATGACGACATTGGACTGATACATACACCTTGCACCGTACGCGTTTCCGTTTTCTTTCGCGTTGCACGACCTGTTTGGAATGATTGAGGGTTACTTGCTTTCGTTTTCACGATGATTAAACCCACATAGTTGAGCCATGATGACTACGCTGAAGCCGTCTCTCTGGATTGTCCTGCTTCTTGTGGGGAGCCTCTGCGTTGCATGCAGCGCTTCGGAACCGCCGCTATCAAATGGGCAGGGTGGGGCCGCTCCATCTCCGGGAGAGGACGAAGGCCCTGACCCGGATAATGTGGTGAATACCACGGGGACAGTAGTATTCAAAGAAATGGAAGGAGGATTCTGGGGCATCATTGCGAGAGATAGCACGCAGTACGACCCCGGAGATACGCTTCCCGATTCGCTTCGAACCGAAGGGCTGGAAATCCGCTTTGAGGGGGAAGCCAACCCCGGTGCTCCCTCAATGCGCATGTGGGGCACCCCCATCGATATTATCGAAGCGATGCCACTCGACCATGCTGAGTAGTTCAGGCTGCGTAGTCAGAGAGGGCCTTGCGCACCAACGGATGCGTATTCCTGCAATGATTTAGCGTGAGGGCGCCGCATCTGCGGTGACGGGCGCTTCAGTTACATGCTCTACGGTACACATAGCATGCAACCGCGACACAGTGCGCGTGAACTTTTCAGCGATGGCCTGTGCAAGCCCGGCAAACTGGTCGGGGGCAAACCAGTCATCGGGAGGGGTGGAGGAGGTCATATACAGCGTGGGAGGAGATGGCGCTGTGTACAGCGCATCCACCACGCGCAGAAGGCGCAGCGCGTCGTCGGTGTCTTGAATGGAGACGTCGTACAGCCCCAGCTTCTTGTGCGCGATAAGGGATTCGACCAGCTGCTCGTGCGCTGTCGTCTGGCTGCGTGTGCGAAAGGCATCGAACGAAAGACACCATCCGTCGGCTACGGCCTGCTGCAGCCGTGGGCGCGTCGTTTCGGGCGAGCCCACCCAGATGGTGCCCGGCCGGGCCTCGGGATGCTCACGCCGATGATCGGGGCCCTGCACGGGATGCAGCGTGTACCGATCGCCAAACGCGTTGCGTAGAAATTGCGGAAATCGGCTGGCTCCTACGTTTGTGCGCTCAAAGGCCTCTGGACGCACGTTGCTGGTGGCGAGCAGAAAGACGCCGGCATCGTTCAGCGCCTGAAGCGTATGAACAAGACGTGCCTCATTGGCCGGATCGTCGATCTCCACTTCGTCTAAGCAAAGCACGGTGCACTGGCGTGCAATAAAGGCGGCTACCTCTTGAGGGGGAGCCGTTTGCTGAAACAAGGTGCGGCTATGTGCGAATCCGCACGGGGTATCGGGCTCTAAAGCATGATAGGCGGCCGCCAGCAAATGCGTTTTCCCCGTTCCTACAGGACCAACCAGATACAACCCGCGGGGGACACGGCCGGAGGTCCACAAGCGCTGCAGACGATCCGACCACGAAACGTTCCACGGAGCCGATTCGACGAACGCTTGCACGGCGTTGGCCCCCTTTTTCTGAGTAGGATGTGCGGGGACATAGTTGCTAAACGACGCCGTGGCAAATCGATCGGGAAGAGCAAGCGAAAACACAGGCACGTCTATCAGCAACCAGCAACTTACGAACAGTGAATGCTCTATACTTCTTGGCTGCACGCCCTGTTCGCCACCCGAAACGGAACACGTAAAATGTTACGGTGATTAAACTACTCTACGTTTATTTTTGCCCACAACAAAATAGATGAGCTAGCTTAGGTGCACTTGCACACTAAGTGGCTCCTCCCCCGGTGTATATGGATCGTTCCGATGTAGCGCAACTCAACGACTTCACCTGGGAATTGCCTGCGTCTGCGCATGCTGACATGCGCGTTCCCGTGCGATTCTTAGCCAATGAGGCGCTGCTTGAACGCATTTTACGCGGCCCCATGGTCCAACAAATTATTGACACGGCCTCTCTACCGGGCCTTGTCGGCCACCTTGTTGTGATGCCCGATGTATCCCCTGGCAAGGGGGCACCGGTTGGCATTGTAGCGGTGTCGAAGTATCCGGTGGGTGCAATTGCCCCCGCCGCGGTGGGGCGCGACATCAACACCGGTGTGCGGCTGCTCGGGTCGTCGATCCGTCTCTCGGATATTGAAGACAACCTCGACGGCTTTTACGATGCGCTTTGTGATACGATTCCTTGTGGCAATGACGCCGAAGGATCGCTGCATCTCAACAAAAGTGAAGTAGACCATGTGGCCCAATCGGGCGCGCAATGGGCGCTTCGTAATGACATGGCCCGCCAGGATGATTTGGTACGCGCCGAAGAAGGCGGGCGGCTCAATGAGGCAAAGCCCGACAAGGTGAGCGCCGCTGCCCGCGATGCCGGTGCACGTCAACTGGGTACGCTGGGCAGTGGAGCCCATTTCATTGAGGTGGGCGTGGTTGAGGAGGTCTACAATCGCGCTGCTGGGCTTACGATGGGGCTTCGCAAGGGGCGCCTTACCGTGCTCATTCACTGCGGATCGCGTGGCTATGGACGCCAGGTCTGTGATGACTATATCGCACGGTTTCAAGAAGCCGGTCCGTCGTACGATGCAACGCCCCCCTCGCCGGATCTCGCATTTGTCCCATTAGACGCCCCTGAGGCCGAAGACTACATCGGTGCCATGCGCGCTGCTGCCAACTACGCGTATGCCAACCGACAGGTGCTGGCCCACCGCGTTCGTGAAGCAGCCGATGATGCACTCGGCGGGCTCGGCGATCGGCTCCGCACGGTGTACGATGTAGCTCATACACTGGGCCATGTGGAGATGCATCAGATCGAAGACCGTCATGTGCGCTGCTACGTACACCGCAAGGGAGCCGCACGTGCCTTTGGGCCGGGCACACCTGGCATTTCGCTTCCATACCGCGCGCTCGGGCAGCCCGTGATTGTACCGGGCGAACGCAACGATACCTCATACGTCATGCTCGCCACACGCGATAGCATGAAGAAGAGCTACGGCTCAGCGTGCCATGGCGCAGGGCGCACCATCAGCGAGCAGGAGGTCCCTTCCGAACTGCCCCTCACTGACAACGACGGCGGTGTGCAAACAAAAGAAGCCGTTGGCCAAGTGGTAGATACGGTGGTAGGTGCTGGCCTCGCATCAAAAGTCGCTCGCATCCGCCCCCTTTCTGTGGTCAACAGCTAATGTCATATCACACCTGAACGCTGTGGAGGGCAGGGGCAATATTGTACAGGTGCGTAGACGCCCATTTGGCCAAACCGTATCGTTTATAAGACGGTATGTACGCGTTCATCCACCTTTTACACTTGCTCCGGATAGGCAATACCTCCTGGTTTAACGCCGTGCCTCCCACTTCAAAGGTACCGGTGTGGGTCGCGTGGATCAATAGGACAGCTTCTCTGGGAAGAACAGGATGCTACCACAGATACGGCAATCAACGCCGCCCACAGAACTCTTGAAAGATGCCAATCTAACGGAGCAGTAGGATGGGTATGGTCCTTGCGTCCATCTATAATCGAGGCGCTCTGTATCGTATGCTGTTCGGAGAGCCTTGTAGTTTGTGACGTGTGTCGCCTCCCTCTCGCGTCGTGCTCTGCCTGGTTCTATGGTACCGTTCATGCTTGCCCCGCCGTTGCAACTTATAGCGCGCCCCCTGCGCATCCTACTCGCTTTCTGCCTAATCAGCGGATTTTTCGTACCCGCTGCGTCCTGGGCCCAATCGTCATTACCCGACTCGGTAGACACCGCCCCTGCTGTAGACCGTGTGACTACCGCGTTTCAACATGGCGACCCGGAGGCCCTATTCGCTACAGCCGCCGACCGTGTAGAGCTTAGCCTGCTCGGTTCACGGTCGTTCTACAGCGCTTCGCAGGGCTTCTACGTAATGCGTAATTTTCTGCGCCAGCATCCGCCCAAACAGTTTGCCGTGCAGCGTACTGCATGGGCCGATGATAGTTTTTTTGTGATGGGGCACTTCCAGCACACACGAGCCGACGGCCCCGTCCGTGTAATTGTTCGTTTTGATTCAGATCCCCCCCATTGGATCCTCCATGAGTTGCGTGTTGAGGCCGAGCGTCGTTAACATGTACAGTACTTGAGGCTCTCATGGATGGATCGTCTACGAATGAGCATACGCTCGGCACGCTTCCGCACGTACTGGATTATTACTGGGCTGCTTGTAGTATGCCTCCTTGCTCTATGGGGGTGGCGCAGCTTCATGACCGAATCCAGTGTAGAAGCCCGTACGAGCGACCAAGTCGAGCGCGTACAGAACCAGATCATTGATCGATACAAATCCCTACGCACGCGCCTGGTGCGCCAGGCCCAAACATTTGCAACCGACTCAACCATCGTGCGCGGCTTGCGCACGGCCTCTGGCCCGGTGCGTCCTACGCCACTCACCAATTACCTCGCTACGCTCAATCTAGACGACCGGACTGCCGTCGAGGTCTACTCCCCGACACCACGTCTGCTGGCCTGGGCAGGCTTTAGCATGCCACTTGACCGTGCCCCCGACCACGAAGCCTTTCTCTCTGAAACACAGGTGTCCATCGTCTCCCAAAATGGCGTACGCACCGCACTGGTCGTCTGGGTTCCGGTACGTGACAATGACCGCGTTGTAGGGGCTGTACGACTGATGCGCCTCGTTGACGTATCTCCGCCCGTGCAAAACCGCTTCCTGGAAGCGTATCGTATTAGCGATGACTGGTCGCACCGCGTCCGTCTTCCAATTGATGTGTCGTGGGGATATGACCTACCCGACCCCTCATCGCCCTCAGCAGTATCGCTGTACCTGTACGACTTACACCAGCGCATCGTAGGACACGTCCAGGTTATCCTTCCCTCGGTAAGCCAACGCCTCATCTTACAGCAAGAACGCATCGACCGGCTCCTTAGCGGTGTAGGAGCGTTCCTTCTGATTTGGCTCCTCATGGGCGGCACATGGTGGCATCATAACAAATGGAAGCACGCCGATCGCGAACACCTGTCGACCCTCGTGGCGCCCGCATTACGCATGGGCGGACTCTTGGCCGCACTGGGGGCTGCACGATATCTGTTGATCTATTTCGACATTCCGGCGCAATGGCTGGAGGGTATGGGAGTAGGACGTGCTCTTTTTGACCCCACCAACCTGGCTTCGGGAATTGGACGAGGCCTCATGCAATCGGTTGGAGATCTCCTGATTACGGGATGTGTAGCTCTTTTCATCGGGGGCGGGCTCTTCCACCTTGCAACCAAGTTTCGGCTTCCGTCCTCGCTTTCGGACACCCCCTTTTCCGGATTTACCTCAATAGCTCCGCATCAACGCTCTTGGATCGCCAGCCTTGGACTGATTGCTGGCTACGTTGTCATTGTTCTGGGAGGCGGGTTGCTGCTCGGGTACATTGTGGAACGGACCGTACTCGATAGTACCATCGACTTCTTCTCTCGAACAGGCATCCTTCCCGAACCGCTTACGCTGACCGTGTTCAGCGGACTCACCTTGCTTGCCATTGGAGGGCTGCTGGGGGCCATTGCCTTCTCGTGGATTACCATTCGCCTCCTGGCTCATGTATGGCCCCGATCGGCCTCACGGGCGACCTATGCCGGTCTCTTCACCTGGGCCATCCTGGTGGCTGGTGCCGTGCTGTTTTGGGGCGAGCCGTCTAGCTTCATCACCATTGTGGTTGCGTTCGTCATTGCTGCAGGAACTGGCATCTTGGCATGGCAAGGCATGCGGTGGCCTCACTATGGACTCAACCAGCTCACCCTTCAACGCTTGCTGCCTGCGCTTATCATCCTGGCCACGCTGGTCTATGCCCTGCTATACGTTGGGCTAGACGAGCAACGCAAAAGCCGTATGGTCGAAGCCGGGCAATCATTTGCCGAGGGACGCAACCCGCACCTTCTGTTTGCCTTACAGCAAATTGTTGAAGGCGTAAGCACCGACCTCCAACGCTGGGAGACAGCCCCTGTCTTTGCCGATAGCTTGGATGCCGTAGCTACCGATGCACTGCGTAGCTCTCTGCTTACTTCCATGAGCCCCTACGAATCGCGGCTCATTCTTTTCGACTCTACCGGCACCCCACAAGCACAATATGCGGCCCCCGATGCCCAACCCCGCCGTGTGCGCATCACAAGCGAGGACGAGCGCATCTTTCAACGGATGCGAGTGCTTTACACCATGCAGGGCGGCACCGACCCCATTGCAACGCCACTCCCCGATGACCTGCGTCCAAGTCATCGACCAGGAACAGCAGCCGTGCAGTATGCCGGCTTACAACGCCTGGGCGGCCCCTCCCCCCTCCACTGGGTGCTCGTACGTGTAGAACCACGTGATGGCCTTCTGGGCACCAGCGGCAACATTCCCCGTGTGCTCCTTCCCGATGGCTCATACAGCGACCTCTATGCCGAACTCTCGTTAGCCGTTTTCGAGGACGGCATTCTGCAACGCAGCCAGGGCCCCCACGTAGGCGAAGGTCGGCTTGCAGCTCCCCTGCTTCAGCGGCTGCAGAACGAAACGTCGTTCTGGGTCCGCAACCACGACCATCACCCTAGCCATATCACGCACTATCGCACGGTCGATGCCGATGCGAATACCGTGGTGGCCGTTCGCCTTCCCACCCTGATGGCATTCGACCACCTGTACTACCTCTTTCGCATGACAATTGCCGCCTTTGGAATTGGCGGCCTCCTCTATCTGCTTGGCCTTGGGGCGCGTTACCTGATGGGGCTGGTTCCGGCCTCCCGCATTCGGTTTCGTGATAAAGTGCTAAATGCATTTTTAGGTGTGGGCGTGGCCGCCGCTGTGGCAGTTGGCATTGTAGGCGTGCAGGTCGTCAAAGATGAAACCGAACGCACAGCCGACCGACGCCTCAGCGACGCTCTCACACGCGTTGAAGAAACGCTCGCCCTGGAAGCACAGAGCGATGAACGCATCTTCCGCGCCGTGGAACGCACGGACATGAACACCCTGGCTATTCGCGTGGGCACCGACCTGGATGTGTACGAAAACGGATTGCTCACCGACACAAGCCGCCCTCGCCTGGTCCGCGATGGCTTAGTCGAGCCGCGGCTGCCCATATCGGTGTATCATGCCCTGCACACCGAAGGACGCCGCTTTGCCACCGCCGAAACAACGATCGGTACGTTCAGCTACCGCGTGGGCTACCAGGCGCTGACTGATGAGCAGGGGCGCACCCGCTTTGTCATCGCTGTGCCGACGTTGGCTCAACAAGACCAGCTAGAAGAGGAACAGTCGCGCACCCTTGCCTATCTGTTTGGGGCGCTCCTTATGCTGGTTATTGTGGTCATGATCACCGCTTCGCTACTGGCCAACGCCATTGCTAAGCCCATTGGACAGTTGCGCGAAGGACTCGAAGCTGTGGGCGAGGGTCGTTTTGCACGCATTCTCCCGGTAGACACGCGCGACGAGATTGGAGAATTGGTGCACACGTTCAATGAAATGCGAGACCAGCTTGCCGAGCAACGCCGCAAGCTGGCCCAGCAAGAACGAGAGCTTGCCTGGCGTGAAATGGCACGCCAGGTGGCCCACGAAATCAAAAATCCGCTCACCCCCATGAAGCTCTCTATTCAGCACCTGCAGCGTGCATTTCAACGACACCAGTCTACCATCAGCGAACAGGATACCGCCTTTACCGATCTCTTCGAGCGCATCACAAGCACGCTCATCGACCAGATCAACACACTCTCGCGCATTGCCAATGAGTTTTCCTCATTCGCCCGGCTTCCGACCCGCGTTCTTGAACCGCTTGACCTGAACGAGGTCACTCGCGAGGGCGTCGAATTGATGCGTGAAGAGGCGCCTCCCGACTCCGTAACCGCAGCCTGGCACCCGCAATCTCTAGTGGTTGAGGCTGACCGCGAAGAACTACGACGCGTGATCATCAATCTGCTCAAGAACGCCTTGCAGGCCATCCCCGAAGAGCGCGCCCCCGACATTCGAGTGATTACAGCACAGCATCCCTCCAATGAGAGCCACCCGCATGGCACCGCCGAGGTGATTGTGCGCGACAACGGTGTGGGCATCCCTCCAGAGATGCATGAGAAGATCTTCCAGCCTAACTTCTCTACCAAAACCAGTGGCACCGGTCTAGGGCTGGCCATCGCCTACAAAACGATCAAGGAGTTAGACGGCACTATTACGTTTACCACCACCGAAGACGAAGGCACTACCTTCCGCGTTCGACTTCCGCTATCTGAGCCCGTAAACGCATAACCCTACCGCTCTTGTTGGAACGCCACGCCAGGTATAGGGTGCAAGCGATGCTGCCTTCACGGTGCTCCGTGCCGGCTGCTCCATTCCTGTTGATCTACAACGCCCATTGTTATGCCCCCCACTATCAACCGTCTTGACGTAGGCACCACAGCCCCCGACTTTACCGCTCCTACCCAGACCGGCGCAACGATTCAGCTTTCCGACTACCGCGGGCAGTGGGTGGCCCTCTACTTCTATCCCAAGGACAACACCCCTGGCTGCACCAAGCAAGCCTGCTCACTCAGAGACGGGTACACCACGCTTCAAGATAAGGGAATTGCCGTGATTGGCGTGTCGGAAGATGGCGTGGATTCGCATGCCGATTTCGCCGATGAGTACAACTTGCCGTTCCCCCTCGTGGCTGATCCCGACCACAATATCTTGCTGGAATATGGCGTGTATGGCGAACGCAACCTCTACGGCAATACCGTTGTGGGCACAAAGCGCACCACATACCTCATTGACCCCGAAGGCATCGTCCAACACGTATTTAAGCGCCCAAAAACCGATGCGCACGTTGACGAGATCCTCTCCAAGTGGGAGCCCCTGCAAGCGTAGGCGAATGGCCTTCCACGCACCGACTGCTACGGCCTCGGCTTGAACAATTTGCCCCTTTGGAAAGTAAATAGCCGAGTACGACCGCATCGGGCCCTGCCGCCTACACGCGGTTTCTTTTTTGCTGACTTCGTTATCTCCACGCCCTGTCTATTTCTATGCTGCACGAGTTGTACGAGCCTGTCATTGGGTTAGAAGTGCATTGTCAACTCCAAACGCACTCTAAAGCGTTTAGCCCCGAGGCCGCTACATACGGGCAGTCCCCCAATACCCAAGTTGATCCCGTAAGTCTGGGGCACCCTGGCACCTTGCCCGTACTCAACGAAGCGGCCATTGCTCACACCGTACGTATGGGGCTGGCTACGCATTGCAACATTGCCCCGCGTTCGGTGCTCGCTCGCAAGCATTACTTCTACCCGGACTTGCCGAAAGGCTACCAAATCTCGCAATACGACACCCCGCTGTGCTACGGCGGGTACCTCGAAATTGAAACAGAAGCACCTGACGACAAAGATGCCGAGGCGCCTCCCCGCAAGCGCATTGGCATTACGCGCATCCACCTGGAGGAAGACGCAGGCAAGTCAATTCATGACCGGGAGAGCACCCACACACTGCTCGATTACAACCGTTGTGGCACCCCGCTGATTGAAATGGTTTCCGAGCCCGACCTGCGCTCACCCCACGAGGCCTACCAGTACCTGCGCAAGGTGCGCCAGATTGTACGCTGGCTGGGCATCAGTGACGGCAACATGGAAGAAGGCTCGCTCCGCTGCGATGCCAACGTATCCATTCGTCCGCGCGGCCAGACCGGGTTTGGCACCCGTACCGAACTGAAGAACCTCAATTCCATCCGCAATGTCGAGCGGGCTCTGGAGTACGAGATCAACCGCCAGATGGTAGCTCGCGAACGCGGCGACTCCATCAGCCAATCGACCCTGCTGTGGGATGCCGATGCGCAGAAAACGCGCCCAATGCGCACCAAAGAGGCGGCCCACGATTATCGCTACATGCCTGACCCCGACCTGCCGCCCATCGTCGTAAAGCCCGAGCAGGTGGAGGCGTGGCGCGAGGGCCTTCCCGAAATGCCAGATACACGGTGCAAGCGTTTCATGAGCAGCCTGGGCCTTCCAGCATACGACGCTGAGGTCCTTACCGAAGAACGCGGGGTGTCGGACTATTTTGAAGAAACGCTCTCGGCGCTCTTCAAACGCACCAAAGGAGGCGATACCAACGCACAGGCCAAGGAAGTCGCCAACTTCGTGATGAGCGACGTGATGCGCACCCTCAACGAAACCGACTATACCCCCGAAACGCTTCCGGTTACCCCACGCCGGTTGGCGCAACTGGTATACCTGCGCATTGAGGACAAAGTAAGCTCCAGCGGCGCCCAAGAGGTATTCGAACTGATGCTGGAGCACACCAACGCGTCCGCTGGCAAAGTGGCCGACGACCACAACCTCATTCAAGTGTCCGACCGCAGCGCCATTGAACCGCTTGCCGAGACTGTGCTCGACGAGAATCCGGATAACGTCGAAACGTACCTCGATGGCAAAGATGGGCTCCTGGGCTTCTTTATTGGCCAGGTCATGCAACGCGCCGACGGATCGCCGAACCCCCAGATGGTACGCGATATCCTGAAAGAAAAACTTGAGGCACGCAAAGAAGCCGCCTAACGTGGCCCGCGCCCGTTGTTGACTCTGCAGACAGCGCGTTGCCCTCCCCGTTTCTGTTATTCCACCACCTGCACCTTACCTTCCGTGACTGCTTGTTTTCACGCATCGACCCGCTCGGCGTTGCTCTTTAGCATGCTTGGAGCCTTCTTGCTCATTAGCGCCTGCGGCTCCAGCCAAGCGCAAGACCCCCCTCCTGTACAAAGCTTCTTCGAAGGCGTCATTACGGTAAACCCCGAGATTGACCCGACCCAGGACTACAGCGGTATCGACGTGCTTGTTATCCAGTCTACTGGACGTGAGGTGGATACGCTGGGCATTGCTACAACAGACACGTCAGGCGCCTTTTCTATGACGGTACGTGCCCCCGAACGGGCCGCGTATCCGTACGTTGTGCAGCGTCGTGGCAACACCCTTCACCAGGGCGAACTCGTGGTGGCCGAGGGCGACTCGGCATCGCTGCAGATGGAACTGCCTGTGCGCGGCATGGCTCGCATCCGATCCCCCGAGAACGATGCACTGATCGCCTACCGCAACACTATGGCCCTGCACCGCGAGGCGATGATCGAAAGCGTCCAAAACGACTTCGATGAGAACCGAATGGGTCAAACGATTCGCCAAACCAGTAGCATCTTGTGGGATCTGCGCGACAGTTTTCCCGGATCCTACGTCGGCGACCTGGCCGCTGTTGAGTCTATTACCATGTTGCAAGGCTGGAACGACTCGCTGGCGGTAGACCGCGCTACCACCATTCGTCCCACCAACCCCCGCTACGCCGACGCTGTACGCATTGCGCGCGAAGCCAAAGTAAACACGGAAGGGGTAGATGCGGCCCTCGACTTTGTTCACACTGCCCTTGACCGTGCGGTGGAGGCCCAAATCGACACCGAGGTGCAGGCCAGTCTCTTCGCCGAGATCGTGCAGACCTACCTTGACGATCTCGACTCTGAGAAGGCCCTCGCTGCTGCCAACGACCTGCAAAGCCGCTACCCCGACAGCCCCTGGGCCGACTGGGCCGCTCGCGCAGAGTACGAAGCGGAAAATCTTCTTCCCGGAAATGAAGCCCCTGACTTTGACGTGGTCACCACCGAAGGGCAGTCGCTCTCACTTGCTAACTTTGCTGATCAGCCGGTGCTCATCGAGTTTTACACGCCGCAGAGCGATCTCTACCGTGAGCAGGTGCCTACGCGCAATGCGATTTACAATGCAACCGAGGAGCAAGACCTCCAGATTGTGTCAATTTCGCTCGAACCCGACACCCTGCTCAATGAAGCCTTTCGTGATGGGCGCACCCTCCCCGGCTACCACGTCATTGCTTCCGAAGGCGATGAAAGCCCTCTGCTTGATACGTACAACATTGCATCGCTCCCCACACGTGTGTTAATTGATGCAGAAGGACGGATTGTCAACAAATACATTGGAACGGCCATCGTTGCCCTGCAAGACGACATTGCGGCACTGGACCCATCCGACGATCCGACCGAGGAATAAAGGAGCGTCTGCTTCCTTCGTTGAATCATTTTTTGCTCACTAACTGCTTGCTTTTGCATGGGTACGCTCTCCTATATCAAGAACTTCATCAAAGACCGTGATGTAGCCTCCATTACCCCCTCGTCTTCGCATCTGGTCAAACGAGTATGCCGGTGGATTGACTTTGACACCCCCGGCACCATCATCGAATATGGACCCGGTGACGGCGTTTTCAGTCGCTACATTGTGGAACACATGCATCCCGAATCGTCACTCGTGCTGGTGGAAAGCAACGATGGATTTGTAAACGATCTGCGTTCGCTAGAGCAACGCCACGACCAGGTCACCGTGGTGCATGACCGCGCCGAAAATGTGGCGTCGATTATGGAGGCCCAAGATATCGAGGAGGCAGACTACATCATTTCAGGCATCCCGTTCTCGTTTCTCGACGATGACGTGCGCACCGAACTAATCGAAACAACGTTTGCCGCACTCCACGATGATGGCAAGTTCTTGGTCTACCAGAATTATAACCACATGGAAGACCCGCTGCGCCATCACTTCCCGCATGTTGAGAAGGAATACATCCTCCTCAACATTCCGCCCATGTATGCCTACGAAGCGCGCAAGCAATAACGCGGCTTTTTGACTCGCTCTTTCCTCACTATCAACGGCCCCCTTTATGCTGATCGCTGGAAACTGGAAAATGAACACCACGGTGCCTGAAGCCCATGCACTGGCTGAAGGCATTGCCTCTGGCTACACCGATGCGCTCGACTCCATCGACATGTTGGTGTGTCCCCCTGCTATTAACATTCCGACTGTCGTGCAGGCGCTTGCGAATAGCCCTGTGGCAGTAGGCGGCCAACACATGCACGAGGCCGAAAATGGAGCGTTTACGGGAGAAACGGCAGCGCCCATGCTTACTGCAGCCGGCTGCACCTACGTCATTCTGGGCCACTCCGAGCGCCGTAAGCTCTTTGGCCTGACAGACGATGCCCTCAATGCCCAGGTAAAGCAAGCCCAAGCGCATGACCTGATTCCGGTGGTGTGCATTGGCGAAACCAAAGCACAACGTGATGCCGGAGATGCCAAATCCGTCGTTCGCAACCAACTGCATGCGGCCTTAGATGGCACCTCTGTGACCGCTGACACGCTGGTTGTGGCATACGAACCCGTGTGGGCTATCGGAACCGGTGACTCGGCCACTCCTGAGCAAGCCCAAGCGATGCACGCCTTTGTGCGGAGTGAGCTTGCCGAGTTGAGCACCCCCGATGCGGCTGCAGGCATCCCTATTCTGTACGGTGGCAGCATGAAGCCTCATAACGCAGAATCGCTACTCGGCCAACCCGACGTAGATGGCGGTTTGATTGGCGGCGCAAGCCTTCAGGCCGACTCGTTCCTCGAAATCGCTCGTATTGGAGCTGCAAAAGGTACGTCCTAAGCGCACAAGCAGCCCGCTGCTTCCAACATACCTGCTCCCCCCCATGCCTGGCTCCAAGCCGGGCATGGGTACACGACCGCGTTGGAAGCGATTCCAATAATCTCTCCTCCCTCGAATTAGTTTTTGGATCTCATGCCAAGCGGAAGCATCACGGGCTGGGGGCACTACGCCCCCAAGCGCGTCGTTACCAACCACGAACTCGAAACGTACATGGACACCAGCGACGAGTGGATCCGCTCACGCAGCGGGATCCGTGAACGTCGCTTTGCGGCTGACGACGAAACGACAGCCACCATGTCTGTTGAAAGTGGACGCCGCGCGCTGCACTCCGCCGGGGTAGCTCCCAGCGAGGTCGATCTACTGCTTGTCGCATCCTCCTCGCCCGACCACATTACGCCCCCGGTATCGAGTCAGGTGCAAGAGGGGCTGGGGCTTCCTTCTGTAGGAGCGATGCAACTTACGGTCGGATGCACCGGCTTTTTGTATGCGGTTGTTACTGCCGACCAGTTCATTCAGGCCGGCACCTGCCGCACTGTGCTCGTTATTGGGACGGAGCTTACCAGTCGATGGTTGAGCTGGAATAACCGGAGCACGGCTGTTCTCTTCGGAGATGGATCAGGAGCTGTTGTAATGCAAGCTACTGACGACCCCTCTGCCGGAATGCGAGGCCACATTTTGGGATCCGATGGCGCAGGAGCCGAGCACATTATTGTGCCCACAGGCGGTGTGGCTGAACCCGTTACCCACGAGGGCATCGAGCGCGGTGAGCCCACGCTTGAGATGAATGGGCGAGAGGTCTTCAAATTCGCAACGCGCATCATGCATCAGGCCGTCACCGAAGCCTTAGATGCCGCCGACTGCACCGTATCCGACATTGATCTGCTCGTACCGCATCAGGCTAACGCGCGCATCATTCAGTACGCCGCCGATGCACTGGGACTTGCAGATGATCAGGTCGTCATGAACCTGGATCGCTACGGCAATACGTCTGCAGCAAGCATTCCATTGGCCCTCTCGGAAGCGCTCAACGAAGGCCGTGCTGAACCCGGCGACACCCTGGCGTTTGTCGCGTTTGGTGCCGGGCTTACCTGGGGTGCTACCGTAATGGACTTGCCCGACCCGCTCCCCGCTCTGCAGAATACTTCAGACACTGACGCTGCACGCGTGCCTGCCTGAGCAGTACCAGACTTGGAGACGCAGACGACATCGCGGACGTGCTCGATGGGTCGTAGGCTTCCTCCTCGTGATGGCGATTCCGGACTATCTCCCTCGACGTTCAACAGCTACGATCGAGTGGGCAACCTTCCCTATCTCGCTGTCA
>CAZZCI010000005.1:0-5228 GCA_964653015.1 uncultured Rhodothermales bacterium | reverse complement strand
TTGTTGGCGCCGCTTCGCTTATAATCGGTCTCGTAGAAGCCACTCCCCTTAAAGATGAGCCCGGCCGATCCGCTAATGATGCGAGTTACCGGCTGTCCCGTTTCGGGGCACTCCGTAAGCGGATCATCTTTAATCGATTGCTTGATCTCGAACTTGGTTCCGTCTTCACGACGGTACACGTAAGTGGGCATAACAGGCAGAACGTGGATTAGATCGAACACACTAACTAAGCGGCTGTAAGCGACGAAGCGTCTGAGCACAAGGCTTCGCCGCTCATCTCCCCACCCATATCCGCGTAGGCTTGTTCCATCGTTACAGCTAAGCCTGCGCCTCAACTACGCAATTCTACGCTCTTTTTAGACCCGCTCCTCTTGCACTACTTGGATTGGCGTAGCCGTAGAAAGAGGAGGTTCTGTAGCATTTTCATGGAGCAGATGGGCGTCCGGATATACCGTGCCCGCATGCTCCAGCACACGATCCAGTACAATCTTGAACCATGCTGTGTACTGCTCAGGATGCGCATGCACATCCTGACGCAGCGCTGCAGGAGCAACCCACGTCCAGTCTTGCACCTCATCTGGATTGGGCACAACCGTGGGCGCCGCCTGCCCAATGAGCACGTGGTCGTACTCATGCTCGGTCATCGTATCAGAAAGCACGGCGCGATACGTAAATCGAAAGGCCGGGTCTAAAGGACATTGAAAGCCCATCTCCTCACGCAACCGGCGCTGCGCTGCCTCGGCCACTGGCTCTTCAGGAAAAGGATGGCTGCAACACGTGTTTGACCACAGTCCCCCGGAATGGTATTTCTCTGAATTGCGCTGTTGCAGTAACAAGCGTCCATTGGCATCAAACACAAACACAGAAAACGCTCGATGGAGCCAGCCTTCCTGATGGGCTTCGAGTTTATCGGCGACTCCGACCGGCGCATCGTGCGTGTCGACCAGTACAACTTGATTGGACATAGCAGGGAACGGTGTGTGATAGTAAGCACAACATACACGCAGGCAGTATGCGATGTGTTGCCCCACAACGACCTCCTTCCATCAAGCAATTACGCATTTATTTCAACTTGAACGACGAGCACACTGCACATTGCGTCTCCGTTTTGTATGCTGTGAATGTTCGTACTTCTGTTTTATTATTCCCGTACCGCGTATGCCGACTCTCACAATTCGAGGCGAAGGCTCCGTCGAAGTGCCCAGTGGAACCCGTCTTGTTAATGCCATCCGTGACGCCGGTGTTGACATTGGCCATCGGTGCGGCGGTCATGCCCAGTGCACCACCTGCCGTGTCGAGATCCACGACGGCGAGCCCAGTACCATGACCAAAGCTGAGCACGAAAAGCTCGATACGATTCGACAACTCGGCACCCTGCGCCTGGCATGCCAGATCCGCGTTGAAAACGACATGACGGTTACCCCGCTGATGCGTCTTGAAGATCAAGAAGCATGGGACGATACCGGTCCTGCTCCTGCCGATACCATCGAACCCGACGACACCCATTACCCGATCGATTCGTTATCGGATACCCCCGCATAGCCCATTCTAAGTGCGTTCAACGATGCTTTTGAGGGCGAGAATGTCGGCTGGTTTTGCATCCCTCTGTGATTGGGCTTGAGAGCGTCCATCTCCACAAAGACGGTAGCGGTTAACTTCTACGTGATCGTTTCCGGTCTTGCGGACAATGGCTCCGCAGGTCATCCTGACACCGATAGACGGACGGATATCAGCGCAGCCTGCTCATGCCCTGCATAGTTCCGCGCGTTGTGGCGTTCCCCATGTGCCCGTACCGTAGAGTCCTCTGCAGACACGTAAGGGCCGGGCCGGCGGGGCCTGAGGTCACTTAGCCCTCCAGTAACCGACTGCTCGCGTGCGAAGTCCCCGCATAATTGCTTCGATATGTCGGATTCTCATTGATGGGTAGCGAACCGCACCGGCTCGATATGCATTTTATGTGGTGTCGTTTGTATACGAAACGGCCCCACCCCTTGCTTCTGCGTTTGCATAATTGGGGATAGGGTCACTGTACTGCTGATTGCCTCCGTTTCCTTATGTCTTTGATACGATCCAATCGGTGGGTGCAAGGCCTCCTGTTGTTCATTGGCCTTGTGTTTACGTTTATCCTTGTTGCTCCTGGGATCATTGTTGAATACCTGTGGCTGGGGGAGCTGGGCTATGCCAGCGTGTTCTGGACAAAGCTCGGGTTCCAGACTGCCATGTTCGTCTTCGTATTCATGGTAGCGGGCTTGTATTTCGGAGGCAACATTCTTGCCTTCATCAAACGCTTACCGCCGTATTGGGCCACCCAGCTTAGCCAGGGCGAAGAGGGGCCTCAATTGGGCGGCAAACCGCTTACACGAGGTCGCTTGCGCTCGCTCGGCCTGGGCCTTGCAGGATTGCTTACATTGCTTTTTGCAACCGGATTTGCCGGTCGATGGAATGAGTTACTGCAATGGTGGCATGCCGAACCCCATGGCCGAACAGATCCCCTGTTTAACCACGACCTGGGCTTTTACATGCTTGAACTGCCGTTCATCCAGTCGCTGCAAAGCGGATTGGTTGGGCTGGTCTTCCTCGGGCTGCTCATCATCGTTACCGGGTACGTGCTTGTTGGCGCTATTGGTGTGCGAAACGGACAGCTGGAACTGCGCCCATCGGCCATTCAGCACATTGGAATCAACGTCATCATTTTGCTGCTAGGATGGGCGTGGGGCTTCTACCTCGACCGGTACGAACTGCTCCTGGAACGTAATGGCGTGGTTCACGGCGCTAACTATACTGATGTCAACGTCTTCCTGCCCGCCCTCTGGGTAATGATAGGCACCACGTTTTTGCTTATCACACTCGTTGCCCTGAACCTCAAACGCTTCCGCTTCCGTCTTGTATCGTACGGAGCCGGGTTTTACGTGCTCGTGCTTATCTTGAGCATGGTGGTGGCCCCGCGCGTAGTCGATCAGCTCATTGTTGAACCGAACGAGCTGCAGGTCGAACAGCAATACATTGAGCACAACATTGACTTCACTCGCGAGGCGTACAACGTACAGAACGTAACGCACCGCCGCCACGCCGCCACCACCGAACTGGAGCCTGAGGATGTCTCGTATAACCAAGACGTCATTCGAAATGTACGTCTGTGGGATCCACGCCTGCTGGTCGATACCTACGTACAGCTGCAACAAATCCGCCTCTACTATCAGTTTTATGATGTAGACGTAGATCGCTACATTGTAGACGGTGAGTATCGTCAGGTCATGCTTGCTCCGCGTGAGCTCACCCAAACGCTACCTGACGGGGCCGATACCTGGTTCAACCGCCACTTGCAATATACGCATGGGTATGGAGCCGTTATGAACCTGGTTGCGCGCGAGGGCGTGGAGGGATCTCCGGCCTTTACCATTCGCGACCTCCCCCCGCAAGCTGCCGACTCGACCCTCGATGTCGATGAGCCCGGAATCTACTACGGCAGTCACACCCCCACGTATCGTATTGCTCCATCGGATGCGCGCGAGCTGGCCTATCCCTCAGGCGATGGCAACGTGTTTACGTCGTACCGAGGCGAGGGCGGCATTTTACTCGATTCGTTCTGGAAGCAACTCCTCATGGCCTATTTCATGGCCGACTACAACATCGTGCTCTCGGGCTATGTGAACGAAGAGAGCCGCATCCAGATCTGGAATCGTGTGCAAGAGCGTGTGCAGCGCGTCGTTCCCTTCCTGAAGCTCGATCAAGATCCGTATTTTGTCATTAGCAATCGCCGCCAGTTCTGGATTCAAGACGCCTACACCACAAGTAACTCGTTCCCCTACAGTGAGCCCACCAGCGGCCACGGTAAATACAACGGCATCCAGTACATCCGTAACTCGGTGAAAGCCGTCGTGGATGCCTACGAGGGCAGCGTTGGACTTTTCGTGATGGAGGACGACGACCCGATCATCAACACCTATCGATCGGCGTTTCCCGATCTGTTTCAAGACTTTAGCGATATGGGGCGGGGCCTCCAAAATCACGTCCGTTACCCGCAAGACCTCTTTGATGTACAGGTGGATGTGTACAACCGGTATCATATGACCGAGCCCCAGACCTTCTACCAGAACGAAGACCTGTGGGCGCGGCCTATTGAAAATTACGATGGACGCCAAGTGCAGATGGAGCCGTACTACATTATGACGCGGCTGCCAGGTGAGGAGCAGATGCAGTTCATGCTCATGACGCCGGTTACACCCAACAATCGTGACAACATGATTGCGTGGATTGCCGCCCGTTCGGACCCGCCGAATTACGGCGAAATTGTGACCTACAACCTGCCTCCCGATCGCCTGATTTACGGTCCGAATCAAATTGAGTCACGCATTGACCAGGATCCTGAAATCTCACAGCAGATTGCGCTCTGGGATCAGCGTGGATCGCGTGTATTGCGAGGTAATCTGATTGTCGTACCCATCGAGGACTCGTTCCTCTATGTGGAACCCATTTTCCTGATCGCCGACAACATTCGCATTCCCCAACTGCAACGCGTTATTGTCTCGTACGACGAATTTGTCGTCATGGAGCGAACACTTGCCCAGGGCATCAACACGATCTTTGGGGAAGATGTGATTGAGCCGGAAGCGTCGGTTGTAGCCCAGTTGCAAGACACCCCCGACCAGCCGCTGGATCTGGGCGAAGCCCCCGGCGTCACAGATGAGAACATTGGCGAGGCCCGTCGCCTCGTTCGCCAGGCGCGACAGGCTCTGCAAGATGGGGACTTTGCCTCTTTCGGAGCGCGCTTCGATGAACTGGAAGAGCTGCTCGATGTGGAGTTGCAGCCCGACACCACGGACGTTCCCGCCGTACCGACCGGCATGGAAGGACAGCCCGCTCCGGAACCGGTCCCCGAGCAACCCCAGCCCGATCCACAACCCGAACCGGAGCCGATGCCCGATCCCTGATGCATAGGCAATGCGTACACACTGGTCGCAGCCAATAACAAAAGCGGGATGCCTTTTCGAGAGGCATCCCGCTTCTTTGTTTGGTAAGATCAGGTACAGGTCAATTTTCGGATTGCAATGCGTCCCGTTTTAATGTTGTCATCTTGAACGGAACGGCTCCGTCTAGAAGACGCGGAGTCTGACACGAGCGAAGCAAGATCCCGGATCAGGCCCGGAACAGGCAAACGCGGTGAGTAAAGATCTCCGCCGAAATGAGCAGGGCCGTTCAATCGTCCAGCGTCTGCTGAACGCCGAACA
>CAZZCI010000004.1:19125-27006 GCA_964653015.1 uncultured Rhodothermales bacterium | reverse complement strand
GACCGCTTGCGTCCCCGGCGATCTTAAGTCGCTAAACACGTACCGGGGAGGAAGGGCAGGATGGGGGGAAAACACCCAATCATCCAGGTGTCACACGTCAATAGGGGTCAGGGCGTGTCTTCCACCTCATAGACAGTGACGGATACAGGCGGACTAACGCGACGCGTTCCATCCGGGGCGCGGGCCGACAGTGTGATGGTATGCTGCCCAGGCGTTAGTGCCCATGGAGAACGCGTAGGAGTCTCATTGACAAACCACTGCATGTCGGTCCAGTTGTCTGGAGCATGCCCACGAAAGTGCAACCGTTGATGCTCGGCACGCAACACCGGATCGATCACATAGCGCGATCCGGGCGTGGGATAGGTGATTGTTGGACGCTGTGGAGCTTCGGCATGCTGGGCCGTTTGGATGTCAGCCGATGCCGATTCAGGACGCGCAGGGGGCAACCGGTGACCTTCCCGGCGCATCCAGTCGTGGTATTTGGCGGGATGCACGGTGTACACACGCTCTGCAACATGCGTCTCGGGCGTTTGTGGTGTGGCGCGCTCGTTTGTGCGCCTGTCGATGGCAATGCGTTGATGCACGGTGCAGGTATCGGTTGGGACGGTGCCGGGCTGAAAGTGCTCGGTGCGTGTAAGAGGACAATGGGCACCCGGCTTGTGTCCGCTTTCCGGACATACGGCGGCTCCAACAAGGCCGGTTTCCGTATCAAACGAACCGCCGGGCCCTAACTCGTGCATTACATCGTGAAAGATAGGGCCGGCCCCCGTAACGCCGCTTACATGCTGCATAGGCGACCCGTCGAAGTTGCCGACCCACACGGCTACCGTGTGCTCGGGCGTGTAGCCTACCGTCCAGTTGTCGCGATAGTCTTTTGAGGTGCCCGTCTTTACAGCGACCGGAAACGGCAATTCCAAAGGGCTGCTTGCCCCAAATGTGGGTGTCCGTGCATCGTCATCGGACAGGATATCGGTGAGTTGCGCCGTGGTGGCAGGCTGCAATCCCATGCCGCTGGGAGGATCAGTAGGCACGGCAACCGTATCGCCAGAGGCAGTACGAACCCATGCCAACGACTGGGCTTCGATGCGCGATCCTCCGCGCGCAAGTCCGGCATACGCCTCTGCCAACCGTAACAACGGCACCTCTCCATTGCCCAGCGCCAATCCCACGCCGTAATGCGAGGCCGATCGGGTGAGGCTTTCAAATCCCGCGTTGTGCAACACACTCAAGAGAGTGGAAGGCCCCACCTTGCGGGTTACATGCACCGCGGGGACATTGTAGCTGGCTGCCAACGCCTCGCGAACAGACACCGGTCCACGAAATCGATTATCGTAGTTTTGAGGGCTAAAGGCACCACCAGCCTCGGGAATGTGAAGTGGAATATCCGGCAGAATAGAGGCCGGCGTGTACTGTCCGGTCTGCAATGCATGTCCGTATACAAACGGTTTAAGCGTACTTCCCGGCTGACGCTGCATGCGTACGCCATCATTCTGGCCGCCATGGTGCGTATCCCAAAAGTCTTTGCTGCCCACGTACGCTCGGATGGCGCCCGTAGCATTGTCAAGCACAATCACGGCGGCGTTGGTGACGTGTTGCCCGCGCAGTGCACGCAGCCGACTGCGCACGCGAGCCTCTACACGAGTTTGCAGATCAGCGTCGAGGGTGGTGCGCCACTCGCGAGCGGTGGGGTCGGCCTGTGGATTGGTGCGGAGCGCTTCGGTAAAGTGGGGCGCCCGCATCACCCGGTTGCGACGCCATAACGAGAGCGATACATCGGCCCATTCAGCGCTATCGGCGGGGGCAAGCACATTGTTCTGAACCAGAGCGCTAAGCACCTGCTGCTGTCGGGCTTTGGCACGATCGGGGTGCCGATAGGGGTTGTGGCGACTCGGACTCTGCGGCAATCCGATGAGGTAGGTGCTCTGGTGCGGCGTTAGATCACGGGCGGAGGTGCCAAAGTACATCCGAGCTGCCGCTTCGATGCCGTGCGCCCGGTTCCCGAAAGAAACACGATTGAGCCACGTTTCCAGAATACGCTCTTTCGACCAGCGCAACTCCAGCCGCAACGCCAGATGCGTTTCAGCCAGCTTGTCGAGCCAGCCCCGGTTCGACCGGTTCCGTAGCGTACGTGCCACCTGCATCGTAAGCGTAGAGCCGCCCCGCACAATGCGTCCGGCCGTCCAATTGGCATGCGCAGCCGCCGCCACACTTCGCAGATCGACGCCCCAGTGTTGATAGAATCGCTTATCCTCCGTGGCAATGAGCGCCTGCACCGCCGTCGTATCAATGTCGGATAGCCGGACCGGTGTGTGGTGCCCCTGGGGCGTAAGGGTGCGTAGAGGCGTGCCCGTGCGATCGGTGATCTGCAGCGTCTGGGGCACCGTATCGGGCGGACC
Source organism: uncultured Rhodothermales bacterium (assembly GCA_964653015.1). GTDB lineage: Bacteria > Bacteroidota > Rhodothermia > Rhodothermales > Salinibacteraceae > Longimonas. Next base: position 24,610 of record CAZZCI010000004.1, on the reverse strand, counting down.
CGGCAAGGGCCACATCAGCGAGAGCAATCCGCCCCCAATCAGCACCAGAGCGGTGTATCGTACCCAATGCGTAACTGTGTTTGGCATACCCTCGTTGTACTCCTGGCCTGCGAACGGGGATTGACAACGTACTACATGTAGCCAGCAGACGCAACTGCACCCTGCTCATTTCGTTGACCTCCTCCGCTATTTGCCAACAGCTTTCCCCAATCGTATGTCGCACCGTGCGCTTTCGCTTCGCCCCGATGCCACCCACCTGCTCGTGCTCGACCAGCACGCAGATCTCACCGATGAACTGCTCGCTTTTGCCGACACCCATTCGGTGCAAAGCGCTACCTTCCAGGGAATAGGGGCGTTTTCGTCGGCTACACTGGCATTTTTCAACCGAGAGACACAGACGTACGATCCGATTCCGGTGGATACGCAGGCCGAGGTGCTGCATCTGACGGGCAATCTCACATGGTTTGAGGATGCGGTGCGTGTGCATGCCCATGCCACGTTGAGCTATCCCGACGGCTCTACGGTAGGTGGACATCTGCTGGAAGCCACTGTGTGGCCCACCTTAGAGGTGCAGTGTCACACCTACGAAACGCGCATTGAGCGCGAACACCATAGCGACATCGGACTTCCCCTCATCCCGCAATCAGACGCCTGACTTAAAGTGATGTTTGAGGCGCTGTACCGACTTGCTCTTCTGCGCTACAACACAAAAGCACCGCCTGAGCGGTATAGACCGCCGGGCGGTGCTACGTGTATGGTATGTTCTACAGCAGTAGCCGCTACTCGGAAAGCTGAAACATCACCGGGAGCGACATTTGCACGTCAACCGGTACCCCATCCTGTTGGCCAGGGGTGAACGATACTGACTCAACTGCTTCAATTCCCTCAGTTTCAAGAGCCTTCACAGCTTCTCCGGGCACACTGTCGCCCACCTCCGGGCTCTCCACGACGGTCGGTGCTTGCACGTTGCCATCGGCATCTACAATGAACTGCACGACAACGCGGCCCTGCACGCCGTGCTCCTGAGCTACATCGGGATACGAGATGTTCTCGTAGAGCGCCTGCATGCCCCCCTCCAAATTTGGTGATGTATCAACCACCACATAGGCATCACCCGCCTCGTTCATGATGGGCGCGTCTTCGTTAGCGGCAGGCGGATCTTCCGATGTGGTGTCGGTACAGGCCATGAGGCCAAGGGTGGCAACCAGCAAGAGACCACTCATCAGTAAGCTTATGCGGGGGTGTGTGGAGCGAGAAAAATCAGACATGGCGTGTAGTCGGGGTTTGAGGGTAGAAGATGATTGAGCCAGGCGAAGGACCGGGGACGGAGCCGCCGAGCGCTGCGCCAGGCGAAGAAGCAAGCGGGCGTAGACCGATCGCTGCACCTGCGGTTGGGCACAGACCGTCGCGTCGCACGCCACCTCGCGGTACTGTTCTATTTCGTGATGTAGGCGATGCACAAAGGGATGGGCCACGGCACACGCCCGAACGACTCGAATTCCCAGGGCCAGCAGATAATCCCACCGTTGAATGTGCACCAACTCGTGCAGCACGGCCAGGCGGAGGGCCTGCTCATCGTCGGCTACATCTGGGGGGAGCAGCAGAAGCGGATGCCGCCCGCCGCACGTCATGGGCGTGGCAACGGACTCAGATACATGCACCTGCACCGGTCGCTGCACTCCGATACGCTGCGCTAGTGTATCCACGACGACTTGGACGTCATCGGGTGCATAGGGCGTGAGTGTGTTGCGGAGACGGTGCAGTGCATATCCGTCGCGCAGAAGATGAAGCATCGCATACACGGCTCCGGCTCCTGCTGCAAGCGTTAGCAGTCCAATTCCCACAAACAATGGCGACGTAGTAGTGCCACCTATTGACGCAGCCTGCACGGTGATTTCGGAGAGCGCACCGCCCCACAAGGCAAGAGCGCCTGACGTTTCGGTGCTGAATTGCGGCATCCACACGGCGCCCACAATGCCTAAAGGCAGGCTAAGTAGCAGCCCCATGCGCATCCAGTAATGGGATAGTGCGGAGAGGCGTGTGCTAGCGACGCGCAGTCCACCCCATACGGCGGCTGCACAGAGGGTCCATATCAGCGTCGGCATCCAGATTGACGGAAGCGCTGCGCGTCCCAGTGTGTCGAGGAGTTCAAGCATTGTCGTTGTCCTCTATCTTGTCGATGAGAGCGCGGAGGTCGTCCAGTTCGTCATCGGAAAGATTCTCGCGCTCAACCAGCGTCTGCATCAGCGAAACGGGCGAGCCTTTGAACACCTTTCGGACGAGTTCGCCAACCAGACTGTGTCGTACCTCATCGGGCGGACGAGCGGGCGAGTACACGTACGAACGGCCCTCTTTGTGATACTGCAGGAAGCCTTTCTCCGTCAGGTTTTTTAAGACCGTCATGATGGTGGTGTAGGCTACCTCGCGATCATCCAGGATGCGAGCGCGCACATCGGCCACGGTGGCCTCGCCAAGGTCCCATACGTGGTGCAAGACCTCCATTTCTGTTTCGCCGAGCGGAGTAAGCGAGCGTTTGCGCATAGCAATTCGGGGGGTACTGTACAGGGGAAGAACAATGACGATACGCGTTAGGGAGCCGGTAAGACGATGGTGCCACACTGCGCATAAGGCTCGTCGGTTTCTAATCCGAAGTTGTATTCGGATGCAAACTCATTAATGGCCTCCTGAAAACCATTGGCTTCTCCTAAATCGCCCTCGTGCAGCGTGAACAGCAGGTGACGTATCGATCCGTCAGGATGCGCATACACGCGAAAGTAACCGCGCGTGTCGGCATTCCACACTACGTCTGCTGATTGCAAGTGGCTCATCAGTGCGCCGAACAGGGTTCGCCAGGCATCGACTACTGCATCTTGTTGGGCAGGAAATACGGCTTGCTCCGGGTCAGCATGTGCCGCATCTCTATGCTCAGCGTCCAACGTCTCACGTTCGATGTTGTGGGCTGCGGCCTCCTCAAAGGAGAGCGCTACCGTTTGTGCGTTCGTCTGTTGAGCGCCTCCATCTGCCGCCCATAGCAATCCAGCTATCAGAACGACAAAGACGCTATGTATACCGTGCATACGCATTGGAAGGGGCGGTTTTGGGTTTTCCTGCATAACTATCTATAACAGTAGTACTAATTGAGTAGTACTATGTCAAGCTGAAATGTAACAGAGATGGCAAGAGGCGGGGGTTCAAGGGTATGGTAGAGGGGGATCAAACGCACGCGCCCCACGAGCCGATGGGCTCGCGGGGCGGTGTGGGCATAGACCGTGGAGAGCGCGGTCTATAGACGCGGAAGTCGTGGCGTAGTGTGCTTACTTCGCTTCATCGCCTTCATCCACGACCTCAAAGTCAGCATCGCGCACTTCGCCTTCGTCGGCAGCGCCGTTATCGGGTTGCTGCTGGGCACCTTGTGCAGCGCCTTGCGCGCCGCCTTGTGCCTGTTGCGAGGCGTAGATCTCTTGGCTGGCTGCTTGCCAGTTTTGGTTGAGCTCCTCAAGCGCTTGCTCCAGCTGCGTTATCTCTTGATCGGCACTGGCATTATTAAGCGCTTGCTCCAGCTTCTCGAGCGAGCTTTCGATAGACGCACGTTTTTCTTCGGGAATCTTATCGCCATACTGCTCAAGGTTTTGCTGCGTGGTATACACCATGGAGTTGGCCTCGTTGATCTTCTCGGCTCGCTCCTTGCGCTTCTTGTCTTCTTCGGCGTGCGCCTCTGCATCCGACTTCATCTTCTCGATCTCGGCCTCGCTCAGTCCACTAGAGGCTTCGATACGAATGGAGTGCTCTTTGCCGGTGGCCTTGTCCTGGGCCGATACGTTCAAGATGCCATTGGCATCAATGTCGAACGTAACTTCGATTTGCGGCGTGCCACGCGGGGCAGGCGGAATGCCATCGAGGTGGAAGCGGCCAATGGTGCGGTTGTCTTTGGCCATCTCGCGGTCGCCTTGCAGCACGTGTACCTCAACCGACTCCTGGTTGTCGGCAGCAGTAGAGAACACTTCGCTCTTCTTTGTGGGAATGGTGGTGTTCGACGGAATGAGCTCCGTCATGACACCGCCCAGTGTTTCGATGCCCAGCCCAAGCGGCGTTACGTCGAGCAGTAGCACATCGTCCACATCGCCCGAAAGCACACCACCTTGAATAGCCGCGCCAAGGGCAACTACCTCGTCGGGGTTGACCGACTTGTTCGGAGCACGCCCAAAGAAGTCTTCCACGGTCTTCTGCACGAGGGGGACCCGTGTGGAGCCGCCAACGAGCAGCACCTCGTCGATTTGGCTCTTGTTATATCCGGCGTCACTCATCGCCTGCTCCATCTCGGGGATGGTGCGGTTCACATGGTCCTTGATGAGGTTCTCGAAGGTGGCCCGGTTGATGTCGAGGTTCAGGTGCTTCGGTCCCTCATCGGTGGCCGTAATGAACGGCAGGTTCACCGTAGTACTGGTGGAGCTGGACAGCTCAATCTTAGCTTTTTCGGCAGCCTCTTTCAGACGCTGCAGCGCCATGGCATCTTGGCGGAGGTCTACGCCTTGCTCTTTCTGGAACGCATCAGCAATGTGGTTGATGAGCTCGCGGTCGAAGTCATCGCCGCCCAGCTGGGTGTCGCCACGGGTGGCTTTTACTTCAAACACGCCATCTCCAAGTTCAAGGATCGACACGTCGAAAGTACCGCCGCCCAAGTCGTAGACCGCAACGATCTGATCTTTGTCGTCGTCGAGGCCATAGGCCAGCGAGGCTGCAGTGGGCTCGTTAATAATGCGGCGCACCGTGAGTCCGGCAATTTCGCCGGCTTCTTTCGTTGCCGTGCGTTGTGCATCGTTGAAGTACGCCGGCACCGTAATGACCGCTTCGGTCACCTCTTCGCCCAGATACTCTTCGGCTGTCTGCTTCAACTTCTGCAGCGTCATCGCCGAAATTTCCTGCGGCGTGTATTCACGGTCGCCCAGTTGCACGCGGGCGGTGTTGTTATCGCCTTTGATGACCTTGTACGGCACATCCTCAATGGCGTCTTGGACCTCGCCATACTTGCGGCCCATGAACCGCTTGATCGAGGAAACGGTGTTTTCTGGATTCGTAATGGCTTGCCGCTTCGCAGGGGCGCCAACCAGTCGCTCGCCGTCTTTCTTGTACGCGACAACCGAGGGAGTGGTACGCGCGCCTTCTGCATTTTCGATCACCGCCGGCTCATCGCCCTCCATGACGGCCACAACCGAGTTGGTTGTTCCTAAGTCTATGCCTATAATCTTACCCATTGATATAAGGTACGTATCAGTCCGTAGAAACACGTGAACGTGGGTGCTATCGCATCGCGCGATAGGCATTTGGTGTTATACTCAAACACAATGCCGCATCCGATTTGCGTGCGAAACGCGTGTCACATTGACAGCATGGCATGTTTAGGGCCGGGTAAAGTCCGGCATCGTGCCATACCGGCGTATGCCAGTGCGGCGCGCCGTGTCAGAGCGGCTGATACGGCATAGCCAGC
>CAZZCI010000004.1:0-19025 GCA_964653015.1 uncultured Rhodothermales bacterium | reverse complement strand
CGGCGTATGCCAGTGCGGCGCGCCGTGTCAGAGCGGCTGATACGGCATAGCCAGCATGTCTGCACGGCGGCCATAGTCTGTTCCGGAGTCTGTTCGACATCTATGCAGCATTTCCATGTCGTATACGCGCCTTTGCAGGAAACTGCCCTGCCGGTTTGCTAATACTACATGGGCACACGCAATCCCCTTGCTACTATGCGCTACTTGCCTAACGCACTTACCGTTGGACGCATCGTGCTCACGCCGGTGGTTCTGTTTCTGCTCACCATTCCTACATGGTGGGGGCAGATGTCGGCGCTGCTGCTTTTCATTGTAGCTACGGTCTCAGACTACCTGGATGGCCAGCTTGCCCGGGCCTGGAACGTGCGGTCGCGCTTTGGCCAGTTTCTCGATCCGTTGGCCGACAAGGTCCTGGTCCTGGGAGTGTTCGTCATGTTTGCCGTGCTTGAGCCCGACATTGTGCCCTGGTGGGCCGTTGCGCTTATTGCTTTGCGCGATGTGGGCGTTACTGCACTGCGCAGCTACGCTGAATCGCAAGGGCGCACGCTGGCCACCTTCCGCATCGCCAAATCGAAAACAGCTGCTCAGATGGCGTTTCTGCTGGCGCTGTTCGGCGTACGCGTGGCTGAACACAGCGGGCCCGCTCTGCAACAAGCCGCTGCGTTTCTAGTGGAATCGCACATTATGTATGGGGCCCTCATCATTGTGGTGGCGCTTACTGTGGGCACGGGACTGCTGTACGCGCTTGCCCCTCGTGAAGAGGTGGTGTCGTCGAACCCGCCGAGTTCTTCGGTGTCTAAGTAACCACCATCCGTAATCGTTGCTCGCGCCCTTTTCCCGACTTTTAAGCTATACCGTTGACCACTGCCGACGCGCCCGACGCTGATCGCATTGCCGAACTCTTGCTTCATCATCAGGCCGTGCAGGTGCGCCCGCGCGATCCGTTTACGTGGTCTTCGGGGCGCGTTGCACCGATCTACTGCGACAACCGCCTCCTCCTGTCTAGTGCCACAGCACGCAACACCGTGCAGCGTGGATTTGTGAAGCACTGCATCGCAGCGTCGTGGCAGCCGGATGTGGTGGCAGGCACAGCAACCGCGGGCATCCCTCATGCCACCTCACTGGCCGATCGCTTGGGCACCGGGCTGGCTTATGTTCGCAGTGCAGCAAAAGCGCACGGCCGGCAGCGCCGCATTGAAGGGCGCATTCCCGATGACGCCTCGGTGCTGGTCGTCGAAGACCTTGTGGCCACTGGCGGGTCTGCACTCGATGCCGTGCAGGCGGTGCGCAACGCTGGCGGACATGTGTTGGGCGTGCTTGCTATCTTTGCGTATGACTTTGCTGCCACCCGGAGCGCGTTCGCCAGCGCCCAGTGTCCGTTGCATGTGCTCACCACATTTCCTACCGTGGCCGACGTCGCTGTATCAAGCGGGCGTCTCGATGCCGACGCCCGCCAACTGCTTGCCGACTGGCACCAGGCTCCCGCTGACTGGGCGTCGTCGGTATAGCAGGCCTGTTTCTTCTGCTCTCCACCTGTTCTTTTACTGCTATGGATGCGATTCTTCTTTCCATTGGCGATGAGCTGCTCATCGGCCAAACCATCAACACCAACGCAACATGGCTTGGCGAGCGCCTCAGCCAGATGGGGGTAGATGTGGTCGAAGGGCGAACTGTGCGCGATACGGCTCCCCGCATTCAAACGGCGCTGCACGAAGCCTGCACGCACGCTGATCTGGTGGTCATGACGGGCGGCCTGGGGCCCACGCACGACGACATTACCAAGACCGCGCTTGCTGATTTTCTGGAGGTGCCCCTCGTGCGCGATGAGGCGCTTTGGCAACGGATCCAGACGTACTACACCGAGCGCGACCGGCCGGTCCCAGATCGCGCAGCCCAAATCGCAGACATGCCCGAAGGCGCCTCTAAACTGGCCAATCCAATTGGCACGGCGCCCGGACTCCGCGTTCAGAGCCAGGCCTCGCACAACGCGCTCATCATTGTGCTGCCGGGCGTTCCTGCAGAAATGAAAGCCATCTTCGATGCCTCGGTGCAACCCCTGCTGGCCAAGCGAACCGATCTACGCACGGTGTTTCACCGCACCGTGCAAACCACCGGCATTGGCGAATCGGATTTGCAAGCCGAGATTGGGGATGCCGATGCACTGTTGCCCGACCGGGTAGGTCTAGCCTACCTGCCGTCAACCAGTGGCGTGCGGCTTCGGCTCACCGCCCACGCTACCGATCCCGACGACGCCAAAGCGCGGCTTGACGAGGCCGAAGCAGCGCTGCGTACAAAAGCCGACGCCCACATCTATGCCATCGGCAATGTCTCGCTGGAAGAAGCACTGGGCCGACGGCTAACGGACGCCAACCTCACGGTAGCCTCCGCCGAAAGCGCCACGGGCGGACTGGTTGCTCACCGCATCACCAATGCATCGGGGGCTTCTGCCTACTTTGAAGGCGGCATCGTGTCGTACGCCAATGCGGTAAAGACAGAGGTGCTACAGGTAGATGCCGAGACGCTGGCTGCCCATGGCGCCGTAAGCGGACCCGTGGCGCGGGCCATGGCTGAAGGGGCGCGCCGCTTGCTTAACACCGACATTGGTATTGCCACCACCGGAATAGCCGGTCCAACGGGCGGTAGCGATGCCAAACCGGTAGGCACTGTATGGATTGGATACGCCGATGCGCACGGTACCCACGCTACTCATATTCGCTTTGTGAACGACCGCGCGATGAACAAAGAACTGTTCGCAACTGCCGCGCTCGATTTGATACGTCGCCAGCTAAAGCGCCGAGCCGGGCACGACGCCACCTCGCCACGTTACGAATCATCCGCGTAGCGAGTCTCTTTAGTACCGATCTCTGCACCAAGAGCGCTGATTGCGGCACTCCTGCTCGTGCGTTCCGTAAGAACGTCTATGTGCAGAGCATCGGCGCTCACCCTCTGTTTCTTCATTCCTGTGCTGACCTATGTCCAAGAACGGATCCGAAAAGAACAAAGCTCTCGACCGGGCTGTCAAGCAAATTCACCGCGAGCATGGCAAAGGCTCTATCATGCGACTGGGCGATGAGCCGGTCAAAGAGGTGGAAGCCATTCCCACCGGGTCGCTCACCCTCGACAACGCCCTTGGCGTGGGCGGCGTACCCCGTGGACGTATTATCGAAATCTACGGCCCCGAATCGTCGGGCAAAACCACCCTGGCCACCCATATCATTGCTGAAGCCCAAAAGCTGGGCGGCGCCTGCGCATTCATCGATGCCGAGCACGCCTTCGACCCCAACTATGCGGGCGACCTGGGCGTGGATACCGATGAGCTGCTCGTTTCGCAGCCTGACACCGGCGAGCAGGCTCTCAACATTGCAGACACGCTCGTACGTAGCGGCGCGCTGGATGTGGTCGTCATTGACTCGGTAGCGGCGCTCGTACCACAAGCCGAGCTCGAAGGCGACATGGGCGATACGCACGTGGGCTTGCAGGCCCGCCTGATGAGTCAGGCCCTGCGTAAGCTGGCCGGTACCATCAACCGCACCAAAACGTCACTCATCTTCATCAACCAGATTCGGATGAAGATTGGGGTCATGTTTGGCAATCCCGAAACGACCTCGGGCGGACGTGCACTGAAGTTCTACTCGTCGGTTCGCCTCGATATTCGCCGCATCGGCGCCGTCAAAGATGGATCCGATGTTATCGGCAACAAGACACGCGTACGCGTCAAAAAGAACAAGGTGGCGCCCCCGTTCAAAGAAGCCGAGTTCGAAATCATTTACGGCGAAGGCATTTCATCGCTGGGCGAGCTTATCGACCTGGGCAGCGATGCCGATATTATTGAGAAGCGCGGCTCTTGGTACTCGTACAATGGGGATACCATCGCGCAAGGCCGTGAAGCAACCAAAGAATGGTTGAAGGAAAATGACGAAGAGCGCGAGGCCATCAAACACCAGGTGCGCATTGAACTGGGCATGATCGAACCCGACGAGGATGAGGCCGAAGAAAGTGATGCGGAAGCCGAAAAAGAATCTTCCTGATTCATGCGCGTTGCTTTTTTCGAACTGTCGGTGCGCCTGTACGTCAGCATCATAGCGCTATGCGTTGTCGTTGGCGCGGCAGGCGTTCCAGCATACGCCTCCGTGCCTGTCGATACCACCAGCAGCAGCGCCCCCACGCACTGGGATGCACGCGCTACGGCAGTGCTGTATGACTACAGCACCCCTGTTCTCCCCCTGCTGCACGGACTTCATCAGACTGCGCTACCGGTGTTTGTGGGCGGCCCGCTGCTGGCAGGAGGACGCGCGGTGTACCTGCAGTCGCAGCCGGCGTTTGCGGAGGCGTACCGGCTGGGCGTATCCATGACCGGGGCGTATGCCCTTACGCAAAGTCTCAAGCTCCTCATTCAGCGTCCGCGTCCGTATGCCAGCGGACTCGTTGCTCGCCGCGATGCAGCCACGCCCGTCACGCCAGATGCCCAGACGATTTCAGATCGTGCAGCCATGCCTTCGGGACATGCCACACTCGCCGCGGCGCTTGCCACCTCGTGGAGTCTGAGTCACCCCCGCTGGTATGTCATTACCCCAGCCACTGGATGGGCCCTCGGTAGCAGTTGGAGCCGCGTGGGGCTGGGCGTTCATTACGTAAGCGACGTGATCGTCGGACTCCTTGTGGGCGGGGGAAGTGCAGTTGCTGTACACCTGCTTCGCGACACCATCACCCCAACGCTGTTCGAAGACACAGAGGCCGCTGCCCCAGCAGTGCATCTCTCCATTCCACTCTAAAAAAACATAAGCTGGCGAAGAGACTGGAAATCGATAGCGTAAGATGGTGTCCTCGTCGCGATGTACAACCGGCATGACCTTCGGCCCCTCTGCGTCGCGACGGACGAATGGACGCTCTGCGTCCGACGTAACAACTCGGGTGATGGTTTGAGGACGCTGGAGCGTTTCACTGGAGCATCGCCACCAGAGTAGGGATGTTGTCGCGTCCGCCAGTCATCCTGATGCTGCCAGGCGGACGGATTTTAGCACCCGCCCTACGGGCTCGGCACGTCCGATACGCGGGGCCAACCATGATCTGTATAAACAGTAACTTGTCCAAGAGAGATATAAACAGAATCCCACCTGCTGATTAGTAGGATAGCGTAAAAAAGTCCTCGTTGCGGTCAGTGTGGAGCTGCAACAGGTCGGCTCGTGTGAGCTGTACAAGAATGGCCGACGCTTCATCGACAGAGATATCGGCTACACGCGCAAACTGGTCGACGGTGACGCGCCCATAGTCTTTGAGGTAGCGAAGGAGCAGCGATTCAGTTTCTCCAAACGAAGCGGTTACCCCATTGGACGCCTCGGTGCGTTCCATCAGGCGCACCGACTCGGGGCTCGCTTCTACGCTCATGTCTTCAACACGCACGTAAGCCATGCCTGAAGTGTCAGTGGGAGGGTGCAGCACATGGGGCTTCGCGGCGCTCTCTGGTATGTGCACGACAATCACATCGCGGCGCGGTGCAATAACCACTCGCTGCGTGTCATAGGGAACCGGCGGATCGCTGTACTGGTCGATGGCTTGCCGCAGCATAAACTCTTCTTCGGCAGCATCGTCTACGCCCGTCAACGTACCATCATCATCTACGCCCAACAGAATACGTCCCCCGTTGGTGTTGGCAAGGGCAACCGCTTCTTTAGCCATACGCTCCGGACGTGGAACGCGACGTTTGAATTCGAGCGTGAGCCCCTCCCCCAACGAGGCTAACTGCTTCAGCTCTTGCAAAGTCATAGGGATAAGGGGTCAGGCAGGCGCGTAAAAACGATTGTTATGCAACCGTATAACGAACACAAGCCCTTTTCGTGTTCGTACGCTGCGCAGGTGTACACAACACGTTACCACTCTGCTTCGGATGCGAGCCGCCGCGTTTCAGGTTTTGGGGCACGAGCCATCAGATCGTCAACCAGGGCGCGCGGATCGGCGTCTTCGTAGAGCATGGCATGCACGGCGGCAGTGATGGGCATATCCACGTCGGATTCCTGCGCCAGGCGATGCATAGCGCGCGTAGTGCGCACGCCTTCGGCCACCATGTGCATGGCATCGAGCGCCTCATCTAATGTCTTGCCTCGCCCCAGCTGTTCGCCCAGGTGCCGGTTGCGGCTATGCCCGCTCACGCATGTCACCACCAAATCGCCGATGCCTGCTAAGCCCGAAAATGTTTCTGGGGTGGCGCCCACAGCTGCTCCTAGGCGCTGCAACTCGGCCAGGCCCCGCGTGATGAGGGCCGCCTTTGCATTGTCACCATAGCCTACGCCATCACAGACCCCTGCGGCCAGCGCCAACACATTTTTGGCGGATCCAGCCAGCTCTACGCCAAGACGATCTGTATTGGTGTACACACGCAGGCGGTCGGTCATGAACAGATCTTGTACCGTTTCAGCATGCGCCTGTTGGCTGTGTGCAGCGACCACGGTGGTTGGGGCTCCAAGGGCTACCTCTTCAGCATGACTGGGCCCCGATAGCGCCACGCAGGGAGGAGCAGCCTCATTCCATACCGTTTCCATCACTTGCGTCATGGTCGCGCCGGTCTCTTCATCGACCCCTTTGGCAAGCGAGACCGCAATGCGGGCCTGTGAGATGTGGAGCTGTAGCTTCGACGCTAAATCGCGGATAGCGTGCGACGGCACCGCAAGCGCCCAAATCGGAGCGCACCTCGCAGCCATGTCTACGTCCGACGTAACGGTTACCCCTTCAGGCAACACTACATCAGGAAGATACGATGGGTTGCGGTGGGTGGTTTGCATTGCCTCCGCATGATCAGGACAGCGCGTCCAGAGGCATACACGTCGGTCGTTGTGTGCGAGGTGAACAGCCAGCGCCGTTCCCCAGCTGCCGCCGCCCCAAATCGTTAGGTCCGCGTGAGTCATGCGTCAAGGTGCGTTTGAAATGGAGAACGTAGCGAGTAGTGAACGGCCGGATGGATGGTAGTAGCTTAAAGGTACGCCGTTGTGCTCGGGGGCACCACCGGATTATATTTCGCCCCGTCCGATCATACCTTGCGCGGGCCGAAACGACGAGAACTGGTTTTCTTCGCCCTTCATCAGACGTCGAATGTTAGAGCGATGGGCGAATACGATTCCCACAGCCAAAAGCACGCCTACAGCCAGCACGCTTAGATCCAGTCCGGTATTAAAGACAAAAATTTGAACGGCCACGGCAACCGGAAAGGCCACTGCACTCGTCATGGAGGCTAGCGACACATAGCCCGAGGGCAGCAGCACAGCCAGGAAAAGTGCCATTACGATAAGCATAGTCAGTGGAGTAATAGCCAGTAGGGCGCCCGCTGTGGTCGCCACGCCTTTTCCACCATCAAACCCGAGGTACAGCGGAAACATATGCCCAACGATAGCCCCGAGCCCGGCCAGTAGAGCGATCACCGTATCCAACTCCCACGCGCCAAACGACGGCACCGTGCCAATGCGGAGTTGGGCAATGACTCCCGCGGCAAATGCGCCTTTGCCCATATCTAACAGCAGCGCACTGGACCCCACTTTCCAGCCCAGTACACGAAAGGCATTGGTCGCCCCCGCATTACCGCTGCCGTAGTCGCGCACATCCACTCCGTGCACCATCTTCCCCAGCCACACGCTGGAGGGCACCGAGCCAATTAAGTAGCTAAGAACCAAAATAACGGCAATAGAAGCCATAAGGCTGGCGTGCGCTAGAGCACGCAATCACGTGAGGGCAGTGTGCGATGGGGGGGTGTTATAACCGTTATGTAACGGCGTTTTGTTCCTTCTGGAAGCGGTTTCAAGAAGACGGGGTTATCGTGCCGATGTGGATGGGCTCTGGCCCGACAGCGGTTAATGCCTCAGCAGCGGTGTCGGCCTGGTTGGGGGGCACAACCACCACCATACCGATGCCAAGATTAAAGGTGCGTCGCATGTCGGCTTCGGGGACATCCCCCACCTCCTGAATGAGCGAAAAGATGGGCGGACGCGTCCAGGCGCTGTAGTCGACGGCTGCGGTGAGTCCATCAGGGACGATGCGGGCCAGATTGCCAGGAAGTCCGCCGCCGGTGATGTGGGCTAGCCCTGACACCGGAGCGGCAGCCTGCACGGCCTGAAGAGCGGGCAGGTACGACCGATGGACTGCCAGCAGCGCCTCGGCCAGCGTATCGCCGCCAAGGGCATCAATCGGTTCGTTGATCGAAAACGCTTCAAACAGTGTGTGTCGGGCCAACGAAAAGCCGTTGGTGTGGAGACCGGTAGAGGGCAACCCCAGCAGCACATGGCCATCTTCAATGACAGATCCGTCGATGATATCCGCCTTATCGACCATGCCTACAATGGTGCCAGCCAGATCAAAATCGTCGTTGGCGTACACATCGGGCATCTCCGCAATTTCTCCGCCGATGAGCGCACAGCCGTTGGACTGGCACGCCGTGGCGAATCCGCCAATGAGCGCCTCGGCACGGTCGGGGTGAAGCTGTCCGGTTGCGTAGTAATCCAGGAAAAACAGCGGGGTGGCTCCACACGCGGCAATATCATTCACGCAGTGGTTGACCAGGTCTTGCCCCACGGTATCGAAGCGGTTGGCGCGCTGAGCTACCAGTACCTTTGTGCCCACACCATCGATAGACGACACCAGCACAGGCTCTTCAACCCCTGACAAATCGGGCTCGAAGAACGCTCCAAACGCGCCAATGTCGGCCAGCACGCCGGGGGTAAAGGTATCGCGCACAGCCCCTTTGATGCGATCTACGCTTTCTTCGGCCGCGTCGATATCGACACCGGCGTCCTTATAAGTAGCCATTGGATTGGGTTACACGTGATTCTAATGGGGAAATCTGCTCTTTGGTCTTGGGGCGTAACCAGCACCCGCCGCCCCTTTCGCTATACGCCTGCTGTAAATACGAGGCGAAGGGAGCCGGTTCGATTACGCGTCGTTGCCAAGTGCTTCGATGACCGCCTTAATACGGCGCAGCGTGGTTTCGCGTCCCATAAGCGTCACCAAGTCAAAGATGCCGGGTCCGTAGGTGCGTCCGCTAATGGCAAGGCGCATGGGGTGGATGACCTGTCCCAGTCCAACATCAAACTGATCGGCCACATCGCGCATGCCTTGCTCCACCACCTCGCGATTAAACGCAGGGGCGGATTTGTATGCTTTGGCGAGCGCTTCCAAGATTTTAGCCGACTGTGGACTCCAGCGTTTTTCTACGCATTCGGGATTGTACGTGTCGGGATCTTCAAAGAAGTAGCGGTGCTCGGTGACCACCTCGCGGACCTTAGCCACGCGGTCTTGCACCAGCTCCGTGACAGCAAGCAGGCGCTCGCGGGTAATCGGGTATTCCTCTTCTACAATGTAGGGCCGGGCAGCATCGGCAAACGCCTCGGCGTCCATACGGCGGATGTGCTGCTCGTTGTACCAGTCGAGCTTATCGATATCGAACTGCACTCCGCTTTTGCCAACGCGCTCCAGCGAGAAGGCCTCGATCAGTTCGTCGCGGCTGAACAGCTCCTGCTCCGTACCCGGATTCCAGCCCAGCAAGGCCAGAAAGTTGATGAGCGCCTCTGGTTCATAGCCACGCTCCCGGTACTCCGTCACAAACACCGGAATGCCCAACTCATTGGCGTCGCGCTTCGACAGCTTGCCGCCCTGGTCGCCCGGACTCATGATAAGCGGCAGGTGCGCGAACGTGGGGGGCGTCCACCCAAAGGCCTGATACAACAGCACATGTTTGGGCGTAGAGGGCAACCACTCCTCGCCCCGAATGACGTGCGAAATACGCATGTGGTGGTCGTCTACCACGTTTGCCAGGTGGTAGGTTGGCAGGCCATCCGACTTCAGAAGCACCTGATCGTCGATGCCTTCGGTGCTAAACGAGATGCCCCCGCGCACTACATCGTCAAACTGAAGCGTCTGATTGCGGGGCACCTTTAGGCGCACCACATGAGTGGCCCCCTCGTCGAGCAGTTCCTGCACCTCGTCATCAGAGAGCGTAAGCGAGTTGCGCATCTCGGTGCGTGTGGACGCATCGTAGGCGGGCGACGGGTTTTCTTCGGTGGCATGCGCCTCACGCATCGCTTCGATTTCTTCTTCGGTGTCGAAGGCGTAGTAGGCCGCCCCCTTATCGATAAGCTGCTGGGCATACCGCTGATAGAGCCCCGAACGCTCCGATTGGTAGTACGGCATATGCGGGCCGCCCGTACCGGGGCCCTCGTCGTAATCAAGCCCAGACCAACGCAGCGCCCGCATCAGGTCTTGCTCGGCCTCCTCTACATAACGTGTTTGGTCGGTATCTTCAATGCGTAGAATGAAAGTCCCATCGTGCTGATGAGCAAATAGGTAGTTGTACAAGGCCGTGCGCAGCCCGCCGATGTGCAAGTGACCGGTGGGGCTCGGGGCGAAACGTACGCGGACCGAAGAATCAGAGGTAGCCATGAGTGCAGCCGCTACGGGTTAAGTGGAACAGTACACGAAACAAATACTTCTTGAGGATGCATCGGTGGTAATAGCCCTGCACACATTGGGCAGTTCCGTGCCGCGACTGCAATGCAACTACGCCTCACAAAAAGACCCACCGGGCCGCGTGTGCCCTACATGAAACCTTCTGGTTCAGGGAATCAAATGAAGGGGCGCTCGTATGGGATAAACCATGTTTGCTCATGTATCGAGCATCGTTTGTAGGCATTATCCTTCAGTAGAATTAAATTACGGATGCATCATTCTTGGTCTGCCGCCCGCCTTCTCATTCTTGCGGGAGGGCTTGTCGTATTTGTTGGCGCCTGCTCGGCGCTTCCCTTTTCCTCGGACGATGCAGACGCTCCCGTTGCCACGTTTGCCAACGAGGAGATCACGTTCGAGGAGGTGTATGCAGCCTGGGGACGCCAACCCGTTGAGGCGGTGTCTGACACCACCGATACTACAGCGGCCCTGGTTGACTTTCTGAATCAATACCTGAACTATCGCCTGAAGGTGCATGAAGCCGTTGAGCAAGGATACGCAGATGCGCCCGACTTTCAGAACGAGGTGGCTACATACCGCCGCGAACGAGCACGTCCGGCATTGATTGAGGAGAACGTCACGAAGCCGTTGCTCGACACACTGTATGTCCGGCAGCAGTACGAGGTGCATGTGCGCCATATGCTGGTGGAGGTGGATGAAAACGCACCGCCCGAAGACACCACAGCCGCCTACGAGCGCATCCGCGATCTGCAGGTACAACTGGAAGAGGGCCATGCGTTCTCTGACCTCGCACGTGAGCACTCCGACGACCCTTCGGCGCAGCAAAGCGGACAGCGCGGCTTTGAAGGCGATTTAGGGTATCTGACCGCTGGGCAACTGGTTGAGCCGTTTGAGGATGCCATGTACCGCCATCCGGTTGAGGCGCCGCCACGGCTGGTGCGCTCCTCGTTTGGGTATCATCTGGTGGATGTGATGGACCGGCGCCCCCGCACCCCCGATATGCGGATTGCCTACATCATGCTGTTTCCCGAGGACCCGAACCATCCGGCCAGCCATTCCGAAGCCGCCGCTCGTGCCGACTCGCTCGCCAGCACGCTTCCACCCGATAGCACCGCCTTTGCCGATGCCGCACAGCGCTACTCGGCTGATGAACAAACCGCCGCCAATGGAGGAGAACTGGGATGGCTTACCATCGAACAGCATGTACCCCTGCCGTTTCGCGATGCTGTTCGCGAGCTGAACGAAGACGGAGCGATCTCGGAGGTCGTGGCCCTCGATAACACGTATTACCTGATCCAGCGTCGTGCTATCGACCCCCTTCCCTCGTTTGAAGAGGCCGAGCCTGAACTCCGCGATCAGCTAGAGGAGTTGCCTCGCACTGAACGCCACAAGCAAGCGTACGTGCGGAGCCTGCACGATCATCACGCGGTGCGCGTCGATTCGAACCGCGTCGCCACAGCGTTCGACCTCGACGACTGGACTACCCCCGCCCATGCGACTGACCGAACCCGCGCCCAGTCGGCGGATGCGCATGCGGCCGTCTACGTAGATCAGGACACACTGACCGCTGCTGACTTTGCGCTGCATCTGCGCACGCACCCGAGCTTGCGTGACCTTCCGTTTGAGGAGGCGCTCAACCGCTGGCTCGACGATCATGTGCTCAACGCTGCCGCCGATGCCCATGCCGAATCTGACCCTGAACTGCAACGTGAACTGCGCGAGTTTCGCGATGGCGCGCTGGTGTTCGAACTGATGCAAGACTCGGTATGGACCGCCTCTACCAACGACCCTGCAACCGATGAGGCCGCCGATGCCGAGCGCGCGTTCCACGAGCGCCTGCGAAACCGGTACAACGCGGATCTCTTTCCAGAACGCCTGCGTCGATACTACGACGCCGCCTCGCATCCCTAACCTGTGCCTTCCTCTATGTCTTCGCGTCTGGTTGTGCTTGCTCTATGCCTGGGCGGTCTTACCGTGCTGCCCGGTTGCACCGATGATCCATCGGATGATGCATATGCCGCCCGTGTAGGAGATTTCCATTTGACCGAAGAGGAGGTGTCGCGTGCCTTGCAGTCGGTACCCGTTAATGGCGATACCATTGAGGCGCGCCGCCAAATCATCGAGCAGTGGGTGTCGCGCACGCTGTTGCATCAAGAGGCCCTGCGCCTCAATCTAGAAGACGATCCAGCTGTGCAAGAGCGGCTGGCCGAGCAAGAGCGCGCCGTGCTGGTTAATGCGCTCACAACCCAGCTCTACGAGGCAGCTGAGATTGAGCCCAGCGACAGCGACATCCGCCGGTATTTCGAACAAAACCGCGACCGAATGCAACTGCGCGAGCCGCATCTTCTGCTTCGCCATGTGCGCACCGCTCATGCCGACACCGCCGACACCATCGGCAATAGCATTGCCGAGGACAATGCATGGGAGCAGTTGTGCACCTACGATGTCGTGAACGCAGAGCAGACGTGCCAGGTGGGGCAGCAGTTTTTTCCGGAGCACCGTCGCTTCAATGTAGCCCCGTTCTTGCGCTCTTCTGTTGAAGACATGGAAGTGGGCGAAACGCGCACCCTTGAACGCGATACGCTTTACCACATCGTACACTTAGCCGACCGGGCCGATGCGGGCGAGGCGCCCGAAATAGAGTGGGTGGCTCCCGAAATCAGGCGCCGCCTGAAGACACGAGCCCGGAAACAGATGCATGCCCGTGAGGTTCAACGCCTACGAAATGAAGCCCGTGCTCGCAATGATTTGGAGATCTCAACCGTTACCCCCTCCCCACCGTCGGAAACAGCTCCGTGAACCGGGGCTAGATCGCCGACCGAGGCACATGGGAGCGGACTTCGTTTTGTAGCCCATCTCTCCACGCGCCTTCTGCGTGGTTGAGGAGCACAGCAGCGCTCCCTCTTTTTTACTCTTTCCATTGTTTCGCTACGTAGCTACATGACTCTACGTTTGTTTGTAACGCTAAGCCTGCTTGTTGGCTTTCTTACGTACGGAACGGCCACGCCAGCCACCGCCCAAGATCGGACGGTGTCTGACCAGGTCGTTGCTGTAGTTGGTTCCGATATCATCCTCAAATCAGAGGTTGATCAAATGGTTGCCAGTATGCAGCAACAGCAGCAGCAAAGCCCTGATACCGTTACGCCCGAGTTGTGGGAACAGGGGCTTCACGAACTCATCAATCAGCGCGTGATGGCTGAAATTGCCGAGCGGGATACCAACATTGTTATCCCCGACGAACAGATCGACGCGCAACTCCAGCGCCAGATCCAACAAATGGCGCAGCAAGCCGGGGGCGAGCAAGAGCTTGAGGAGATGTATGGGCAAAGCATCGCCGAACTGCAAGAAAACTTCCGCGATGAGTTTCGTGCCCAGATGCTAGCCGACGAGGTGCGCCGCCAACGCATGGAGCGCGTACGCATCACACCTACGGAAGTAGAAGAGTGGTTCAACCAGATTCCAGAAGCCGAACTGCCCATTCTACCCGAGTCGGTACGGATGTCGCACATCGTACGCTACCCTGAGCCTACCGATGCCGCAAAAGAGGAAGCCGAAGAAATCATCACCACCATCCGCGATTCGATTACAACGGGCGGAGCCGACTTTGAAGACATGGCTTCCCAGTTTTCCGAAGACCCTGGTTCAGCGCGCAACGGGGGCCGCATTAGCGGTGTTACCATCGATAACTTTGTCCCCGAGTTTGCAGCGGTGGCTGCGCGACTTCCCGAGGGCGAAATCTCTGAGCCGTTCTACAATCCAACGCATACGGGATACCACATTGTACGCGTCAACGAACGGCGCGGCAACACGGTTGACCTCAATCACATCCTTATACAGGTAGACCGTCGTTCGGCAGACGAGGGTGAGGCCATCGAGTATCTCGAAGCCGTGCGCGACTCCATCGTCAACATGGGACAGCCGTTTGGGCGCATGGCAAGCCGCCACTCGCAAGAAACGCGAAGCGCCGACATGGCCGGACGCGTCATTGATCCGCAGTCGGGCACGCGCGATTTGGTTCTGGAGCAACTGGGATCAGCCTGGCGCGAGACGATCAATAGCATTGAGGAAGGCGAAATCAGTGAGCCGCGTCCTGTGCGCCTGCTCGACGGAGAGCGTGCCTTTCACATTGTGCAGTTGCACCGACGCACGCCTGAACACCGGATTAGCTTGGACATGGACTACGAACGGATTCGCGAGTTTGCGCTTCAAGAAAAGCAGGCACGCGTCATGGAAGAGTGGATCGAAGATCAGCGAGAATCGGTTTTTGTCGAAATCAAGATCGACGACCCCAGTGACGTGATGGCGCTCAATTAGCGCGCTACGGTCAACAGTCTTGTCTGTCTCGTGCTACACGATGTTTGATGCAGTGGCCTACGGGCGTGCCTCGGCTCGCCCGGCGGCTCCTTGCTTGCTCTCCGCCTCCCTTGCTCTTCTATGCCTATGCCTTCCGCCTCCTCCCTTGATGCCGATGTAGACGCCACCGATGTAGACGCGGTGGCCAATGCCTACAGCGCCCTCCATGATGAAATGACGCGCGTCATTGTAGGGCAAGACGCCATCGTCACCCAGGTATGCGCGTGTCTCTTTGCACGGGGACACACGCTACTCGTAGGTGTGCCCGGCTTAGCTAAAACGCTCTTGGTACGCACCCTGTCGCGCGCGCTGAACCTGTCATTTAGCCGCATCCAGTTTACGCCCGATCTGATGCCGAGCGACATTACCGGCACCGACATCATCCAGGAGGCCGCTGATGGTAGCCGCCACTTTCAGTTTGTGGAAGGCCCGATCTTTGCCAACATTGTGCTGGCGGATGAGATCAACCGTACACCGCCCAAAACTCAGGCCGCCCTGCTCGAAGCCATGCAAGAGCGCCATGTCACCGCCGGCGGCCAAACGCGCCCACTCGACGCCCCGTTCTTCGTGCTTGCCACCCAGAACCCCATTGAGCAAGAGGGCACTTACCCGTTGCCCGAGGCTCAGCTCGACCGCTTCATGCTGAACCTGTGGCTCGACTATCCTGACTTTGCGGATGAGGTGGATGTCGTGCGTGCCACCACCGCCGACGCGCTCCCGGAAGCCGAGCCGGTGCTTACCGCGGAAGAGGTCCTGCGTCATCAACGCGTGGTGCGCCAGCTGCCTGTGTCTGACCACGTAATCGAATATGCGGTGGACCTGGTGGCGCGCACCCGCCCACAGAGCGACCGCGCGCCAGACTACGTATCCGACTATCTACAGTACGGCGCCGGGCCACGCGCATCGCAGTATCTCATTTTGGGCGCCAAAGCGCTTGCCGCGTTCGACGGGCGCGCCACTCCGCTAGAGGACGATGTGCGCGCTATTGCACGCCCGGTATTGCGCCATCGTATCGTTACCAACTTCAACGCCGAAGCCGACGGAATTACCACCCTCGGCGTTATTGACCGGCTGCTGGATACGTAGCGAATCCTCTACCACAAGCTGTTCGTTTCTCGTTTCCTTTTCACCGACCTATGGCTGTCCCCGACCCCGACCGCTACCTTCGCCTCACCCTGCAGCGCCGCGAGCAATTTACCGATGACCTGGCTGTACTCCACGTCAAAGCTCCCGAGCCCGTGTCGTTTACACCGGGCCAGTACGCCACGCTCGGTCTAGAAGTTGACGATTTGCCGCGTCCGCTGTTGCGTCCCTACTCGGTAATTGGCACTCCGGAATCCACTGAGCTGGAGTTCTACCTGGAGCGTGTGGATGAGGGCCGCCTCACCCCGCTGCTGTGGAACCTGGAGCCCGGGGCCACGCTCTGGATGCGTCGCAAAGTGGTCGGGCGCTTCGTCCTGGATACGGAGGTCACCCACCACGTCATGGCAGCCACCGTTACCGGGGTTGGTCCGTACCTTAGCATACTGCGCACCTGGCTCGACCAGCCCGCCGACCAGCGCCCACCGCATCGCTTTCTCGTGCTGCATGGCGCCAGCCTTTCTCAGGAGCTAGGCCGCTATCGCACTGAACTGAACGAGTACGCTGCCACCCATGCAGCCATTGACTACGTGCCCACGGTAAGCCGCCCCTGGAACGACCCCGACTGGACCGGGGAACGGGGGCGCGTTGAAGATGTGCTGCGTAAGCATTGGGATGCAGCCCGCTTTCCGCTGGATGATACAGCGCTCTACACCTGTGGCCATCCGCAGATGATCGACAAAGCTCAGGAAATTGGAGCACGTACCGGACTTGACGAAGACCGCATCCACGAGGAAAAGTACTTCGTGGAACGCCGCGCAACCGCGTAAGAGGGCGCTGGGGCGGCGCCGCGCACCTCGCACTACTGTTTTGTCACAGGTCAATCTTCGGGTTGCAACACCCCCGTCTTAATGATGTCATCTTGAGCGGAGCAACTGCGTCTAGCAGATGCGGAGTCCTGACACGAGCGAAGCGACTGACGAACGCAGTGAGTAACAATCTCCCACGAACTGGGCAGGGCCGTTGGTTTGCCAGCAGCTGCTGAGCGCCGAGGAGATGTTTCGACGCGCTTCGGGCCCTGGGGGCCCTTCGCTTGCTCAACATGACAGAACATTTGGTTTGAGATGCTTCAACGCGAGTCCACTCCATACCCTAACATTCAGGTGTGACACAGCACTACGAGCCGTTCTGCAGCACATCCTTTTGGTCTGGATGCTCGTTTAGATAATGCACCACATACGAGCAATACGGCACCACGCGCAGGTCATTGGCACGGGCATAGTCAATTACATGCTGCACCATCTCTCCGGCGATGCCCCGCCGCCGATATTGCGGGGGCACACCCGTGTGGGTGATCCCAAGCTGATTGTCTTTCTGGCGGTAGGTGACAACCGCCTCTTGCCCTTGCTCATCAAGAACGGCAATGAATCGGTTACGGGACGCGTCGTGCTCAATAGAAAGCGGACGAGATATAGACATGGCGTTAGGTGATCGTGCGTAAGCAAGACAAACTTCTTCGAAGGCCTCAACCATCTGACAGCAGCGTCAGACTCCGCTGCGTGACCGGTTGGAGGGCATCTTTTCGCATCGGGTATGAGTCCGTAACGCGTTTCTTTCTCTTTTGGTCACACTACCACCATGAACGTTTCTCACTACGCCGTTGTGCTGATGATCGCCTTGTTGTGGACCGGCTCGTGTAGCCTGAATGCCGCGTCTGACACTACCATGATGTCTGTCGATACAACCGAGGCAAAGCCCGACACCATAGCTACCCTGTACCTTGACCGCGACACGTTTGCATTGGATGTGCAGACGTGTATGCTTTCAGGGGAGACCGACGACGAAGCCCCTACCCTCTATGCCCTATACGAAGCGCCCGGCGCCACCCTTCATGTGGAAGCCACTCGGAGCCGCTTACGGGGCAGCCTCATCCATCGCATTGAGGCCACCCTGCGCGATGGCGACAGAGATCTGATGACCCATGTCGCAGAACGCACGTACGGCCTCGGCGCCTGGACGAGCCTCCGCGATGGTCCGGAAGAGCCCCTGCTTACCGTACACGGGGATACCCTCTCGGCCACAGGACGATTTGGCAGGCCCCATCCGAATGAACACGAGGCCCTTGTGGATGGCCGCCTCCACGCCGTGTGCCCGCAGTAACTTGACCGCCTTAGCCCTCCCCCATCATGCTGAAAGCAACTCCATGAGCAGGCCATAGGCAGCCGCATAGATGCCTGGCACCTCACTTTCACGAGGGCCGGCTACGTTTAAGACGGCAATGTGGTGCGCGGCGCACCAGCGACGTATACTGGGCAGGGTGTCAGCGGTCTGCATACGAACGACCTGCACCGGACGCCCATACGCTTGGGCGCACTCATGCGTATGGGCAGTGCCTCCGCGAAGCTCACCCTCATGCAGAATGAGCGTGCCGTCACTATCGCGTACGTTCCACTCGGTCCGTTGGGCATAGCGACGGGTTGGGGTTTCGTTAAGGGGATAGCGAGCAGGAATCGTCCCATCTTCCGCCCGACGCCCTTTGGGACACCATCCCCCAACGGGAAGCTGCACGTCCAAGGCAGCATCCAGTGCCGCCCGGTCCACGCCCGTCTGCCCACCCGATATAATCCGTTCGATGGTCATTGTCTGTTAGCGGTAAAGCATTAAAAGACATTCTCCTCCAAAGGCGCTTGTCCCCGTGTTTTTTTCGTTTGTCATGGTGAGCGCCTGCTGGCCATAGGGCTAGTCCTTACACATAACTTCTTCGCTATGTTGTTCACTTAACGTTGGTTTCCTCCACCGCCCGTTCAATGAGAGCCTGTTGGATCCTACAACAAGAACCCATTTGGGCGTCTTCTCAGGGGAATAGTCGGGGGAATGGATCCTGAATCAAGTTCAGGATGACGTGTCGGGGGGACGGTGCTGGGAGACGAACGCTCCCTTTCAACCCAAATACCTCCCTCCCGAACGTCATCCAGATCCTGAATCGAGTTCAGGACAGGCAAGCGAGCCTGCGAGCGCGATCCAGGATCCAGAAAAGGAATCGGCCGCACGAGGTCCCGCTGGCGTCGTCCCTCGTTTTGGCCAATACGTTGATGATCCAGTCAACAACAACCAGTCAACAACAACCAGTCAACAACAAGTCCAGATTGCAA
>CAZZCI010000003.1:27179-29643 GCA_964653015.1 uncultured Rhodothermales bacterium | reverse complement strand
TCTGGGCGGCAGCGTGCCTCCTTTTGCTAGGCGGATGCCTCCCCTCGAGCTGCCAATCGGGCGACTTCGACAGCATCACACCAGCCGATTCGCTTTCGCGCTCTATCGCCGAAGAGATGCCAGCCGACTCCCTCCAATTGGCCTGGTCACTCCGCGATGAAGCTGCTTATCCATTGGGCTACCCCCGCATGGTACAACGCACCCATAACGACACCCTCGTCGTGGCCGATGTAGAGCGCAACAGCCTGCACTACCTACACACCAGCGGCACGTATGAGCGCGAGTATGCCCACGACGCCTTCGATGTCCCTTTTTTAAGCGGAACCGTTGCAGATACGCTGTGGGTGTTCAACGCCGAAACGGATAGCCTGGTCGCTGTGGCCAACGGGGCCGTACTCCCGGATCGCGGTTTTCGCATTTCACGGGCCGATGAGGCCTCTCTCGTGTACACCGCAGCCCACCCCGACAACTTCTACCTGAAACTGCTGGGCGAAGACATCGGATCAACGCTCTATCAGTATACGTGGGACGGCGCGGTGGAAGGAGAGCATACGCTGGAGCAACCCTTCTGGCGGTATGCCGGATTCTTGCGTATCCACGAAGACCAACTGTGGAGCCTCTCCGGATTTCGCCCCGTGCTCGACCGATTCCCACTGGATCTGAATCAGGCACCAACTACGCCTGCCGACACGGTTGCACTTCGCGGATTCGACTCGCCCATGCTAGAGCGAAGCCATGCGTTTTTGATTGGAGACACACACGAACCGCCCCTCTTGTCAACCTCGGCGGTTGTTCAAGACAATCTGTGGTTTGTGCTGAACATGCGCTCGGGCTGGATTCAGGTGGATGTGTTTGATATGGACGGCGAACTGCAACATCGGCTGATGGAAGCCAATCCGCAGCCGGATAGTGACTTCTTTCCCCAGGACATGACGGTGTACCCTCACAATGAAGGCTATAAAATTGTGTTTGCCATCAGCGACCCCGAGCCCGAGGTGCGTGCCTACCACTGGCATGCAACCAGCGATTCCTGAGGGCCCGTGCCTCACGGTGCGCAGCTTCACGCTCGCGGGTAGATAGCTGCTTTGTCAGCGCATGGTGATGCTCTTTCCACTCTTCTGAGGTGCGGATTGCCTTGTTGTCAAGCATGGCGGCATGCATCCACATGTACGACTCCCACGCGTCGGCCTTGACCCCTTCGCCCTGAGCAAGCAGATTGGACAGATATCGTTGCGAAGGATTATGGCCCTGCTTGGCGGCCAAACGCCACCACGTAGATGTAGTGACGGTGTCGGCAGGTACTCCTTTCCCACGGTAGTACATAGATCCAATCCGGTGTTGGGCTGTCATCTCGCCAGCTTTTGCTGCATCTCTGTAGAAAATGAGAGCAAGACCGTATGCTGGCTGTTCAAAACATGATCCCCGCTCCAAAAATACTCCGAGGTTTGTCTTCGCAATAGGGAAACGTTGTCCTGCAGCTTCTCGCAAATGCTTGTATGCCTTGCGGCACTCGTCGGGATCTTCCCAGTCAAGCAACAGGGCCAGGTTATTCATGGCACGCGGTTCTTCTTGCTCAGCGGCTTTTTGATACCAGCTTTGTGCCTGCTCCCGATCGGTAGACACCCCTAACCCTCGGTGATACATATATCCGAGACGCGACTGCGCCATCGCATCTCCAGCGTGTGCGTGCATGTCAAATATGCGCAGCGCAGATTCGTACTGCCCTTGATCCAGTGCAGCGAGTCCCTGCTCAACAGACTGTGACTTAACGGATTCCGGTAGAATGCCAAGCAGGAAGAAACAAAGGGCGAGTGTATACCCAAAACGGAGCGTTTTCATTTGAGTCGGATGGTTTGAGAAAGAAGTGAGCAGTGTCATCAAGGTACCCCACAGCCAAGGATCACCTTCCCAGTGTAGAAAGATTCCAGTCAGCAGAACCGGCTTCTTCATCGCGGCCGTTACCGCTCTCTTTTTGCTGATGCTCGCTGATGTGAGCGGCCACATCAACGCCGATTTTGAGTAGGACCAACAGAGCCAGTAGAATGACCGGATCCCCAAGAAGGCCCGCGAAGATGCCTCCCACAACCGTGACGACATGAAGGACCACAACCCGTCGGTAAGGAGCAATCATAAGGTCCTGCCAGGTCATGTCTCGATATTCCTCGTTCCCAAGAAAGTTTTCCACGTACGAGATGCCGTGACTGATCACCAGTCCTACAAACGTGATTAGCAGACCCAGGAACGATATATCCAGCAACTCGAATCCGGGAATGAACTTGGGAAAGAAAAAGATGACGAACATTCCATGTCCGAAGGTAAATCCTCCAAAATGGAACGAGAAAAAGAGAATCATTAGCAAGGCTCCGTTATCCCCATTCCGCCGAAAGAGCGTGAACAGACGAGTGACCGTGTAAAAGCCGACAATCAGGTTTTCGGCCCAGAACACCACCAGAATGGCATACGC
>CAZZCI010000003.1:0-27079 GCA_964653015.1 uncultured Rhodothermales bacterium | reverse complement strand
GTGCGTCGTGCCCTCGATCGGAGCCCGATCGATAGGGTCACGCAGCAGACGAAGATACGATAACACAACGGGCTTACAACGACAAGTCCCCAACACACTCATGTTGTGAGGTCTGCATTCGCTCGTTCTGGGCCCATCCGGCTGATGGGATTGCCTGATGGGTTTCTCCCTATGCCATTTCACGTAGCGGCTCAACGACCTCTTTTACCGTATCGGCACTTGACATGATGTAGAAATGCAAGCATGGTACATCAGCAGAAAGCAGTTCTTCTGCCTGACGGATCGCCCACTCAATTCCCAGATGGCGAACCTCGTCTTGCGTATCTGCTGCCGACACCGCAGCCGCAAGCTCTTCAGGAATCTCTACATGGAAGTAGCCAGGTAGTGAGGTAAGGTGTCGCTTGCGCGTCAAAATCTTCAGTCCCGGAATAATTGGCACTTCGATTCCCACATCGCGGCAGGCGTCTACAAACTCAAAGTAGTGGTCGTTATTGAAGAACATCTGTGTCACCACATAGTCGGCTCCGGCATCCACTTTTTGCTTGAGCCGCATCACATCCCAGGCCAGGTTGGGCGCCTCAAAATGCTTCTCAGGGTACCCGCCTACGCCCACGCAAAAGTCGGAGGGCGCTGCATCCATTAGATCCTCCAGATACATCCCTTTGTTCATTGCGTTGATCTGTCGCACTAGATCTATTGCGTACTCATTGCGCGATCGATCGGCAGGAACCTCTTTTTGAACACCTTTATCATCGCCTCGAATAGCTAAGACGTTATCGATGCCAAGATAGTTGAGCTCGATGAGAGCGTCTTCTGTTTCCTCACGCGTAAACCCTTTACACAAGATATGCGGCACGGTATCGATGTTGTATCGTGCTTCAATGGCCGCACACAAACCGAGCGTTCCCGGGCGCTTCCGCTTCACGCATCGCTTCCACGAACCATCGGGCATCTGCTTGTATGAGGCTTCAGCTGAGTGACTCGTTACATCGATGAATGGCGGATCGTATGGAAGCAGTTCTTCCACCACATTCAGCATTTGCTCTGCTGAGCCGCCCCGTTTGGGGGGGATGATTTCGTAGGAAATGAGCGGGTTTGATGCACGATCTAAGTGTTCAATAACCTTCATGAAGCGGAACCGCAGTACAGATAAAAGCGAAAAAAAGGACCTATCGTTACGCGTTACAAGGAGAGCCGCGCGAACAGCTGCCGGTATGGCTAAAGTTTCAGCAACATCAAGACAATGGAGCCCCCGAGGTGTTCAATTCCGTCGTTGCCAGATATCATCTTTCCATGCGTCTGGGAAGCCGTCTGACCCGCCCCAGGCATAGCGATAGTCCGGAGATGTTCGCCCAAGTTGACGGTTACGTCGCTGATCTTCTCGAATTTCGCGTACGCCCACTGGAATGCTTTGCCCCTCGCGTGCACGCTCTTCCCGCAGCACGATTGGGTCATTATCAAACACAAGCGGCTGCTCGGGAAAATAGAGCCGGTAGGCTGTGGCAACCACCCATGTGAGAAGGAAGAAAAGGATGGGGCCAACAATCGTGAGGAATAACACATGCATGGGACCGCAGAGCGAATTCGTGCGAGCAACGTACGACTAATATAAGCACCAAACTACTTACATACGACTCTTTTTGTAGCTTTCAGTTGTCCGTATTTTGTTATCAATATAGAAAACGGACGCCAATCTGCTAAGATTCGACGTCCGATTCGTCTAAAGATACTGGCTACGCAAGCCCCCTCGCCTACAGCCCGAGGCCTGCAGATGCAATGGAAGGGAGCCATGCAGCCCCCAATCCATCGGTGCAGTCACTTACTCGCCGTCGATTTCTGTTTCTTGCAGGTCTTCGGGCTCTACTCCGTCGAGTTCTTCCATCATACGCTCCCGCTCGTCGATTGACATCTCATCTACATTGTCGAGGTCGCCACGGAATGCCGTATCGAGCAACGTAAAGATCAAGAAGATCCCGACGAAGAGGATTCCCACAATGAAAGTGAGGCTGTTCACCGGGTTATCGTACTTCAGCATCATGAAGTACCCCGCTACCAAGTAGGTCTTCACACCAGCAAGGACAAGCACCATTGGGATGTCAAGCGCTCCCAGTTCAAAGTTCAGTGCCAGGAACGCCTTCACGATGGTAATCCCGACAAGACCTGCAAACACTTTAAGGAGCGTAGGAATCGGGATGATATGATGTCCGTGTGCCATAGTAGTCTAACGTTAACCGTTGCAATAGGGGGTGATTTATCGGCAGGTAGCGTAGGTTATACCAGATACAACAGCGGGAAGAGAAAAATCCACACGAGGTCAACCAAGTGCCAGTAGAGGCCGGTCAGTTCAATGTGTGTATAGTATTCGTCGCTAAAGTGTCCTCGATGCGTGCGCCAGGCAACCCAGCCTATGAGTCCCATACCAATGAGCACGTGGAGCCCGTGAATGCCGGTCATCACAAAGTAAATGCTGAAGAACTGCGGGGCATAGATCACGCCGGCTAGATACTCGTACGCGCCGACCGGAGCGAATGAGTCGCCTGGAAGGAGGCCGGCCTCAAACTTAGCTGTGTACTCAAAATACTTGACCACCATAAAGACCGCTGCTAGCCCAATCGTTGATAAGAGAGCCAGTACGGTTTTGCGCTGCTCATTCTTTTGAATAAAGTGAATGGCAATTGCCACCGTCAGTGAGGACGTGAGCAACACGATGGTGTTGATAAAGCCCAACTCCCAATCCAGCGTTGCGCTAGCCTCTGCAAACGCCACCGGGTTCCAGTTGCGGTATACGGCATAGGCCACAAAGAGCCCTGCAAAGAGCAGAATCTCCGTGATCAGGAACAGCCACATTCCAAGCTTGGCGGAATCGAACTGCTGCTCCGATGAAACAAAGTGATGTTGAACGTGGGGCGGATGGTCGTGATCGTGATGATCGTCGTGTTGTGTTTCCGCCGGGGCAGTGTCAGTGGCCATTTGATCTAAATGCTACAATCGAAAGCAGGATACGGAGGAAAAAGCCGTTGCCCCATTGCAGACGAGGCAACGGCTTCAGCGTCGCGTTTACGCGTTAGGAGCCAGCAGGCTTCTCTTCAGGGGCAGCTGGAGCAGCATCAGGCGGAGTCAGCAGATCGCCGTCTGCGCCGCCATCGCCTCCAACGGCGCCGTCGCCTCCACCGAACACTTCATCGGCTTTGTGGAAATCGTACGGGCCACGCGTTACCAGCGGAGTGCGGTGGAAGTTGTGGGGATCAGGCATTGCAGCCACATTGGTCCACTCTAGTGTAGCTGCTGCCCACGGGTTCTGTGGAGCTTTCTTTCCTTTGAAGAGCGAATGGATCGCATATCCAAGCACAAGGAAGAGTCCTGCTGCCAGGATAAAGGAGCCCACTGTCGAAAGCTGGTGCAGAGCAGCAAAGCGATCTACGTACTCGTAGTACCGGCGCGGCATGCCCTGGCTGCCCAGAACCAACTGCGTAAAGAACGTCAGGTTGAAGCCAACAAAGATGAGTGCTACAGCAATCTTACCGAGCATCTCGTTATACATGCGGCCCGTTATTTTCGGCCACCAGTAGTGCATGCCGCCTAAAAGAGCCATGACGGTTCCTCCCATCATAACGTAGTGGAAGTGGCCGACCACAAAGTAGGTGTCGTGCAAGTGCACATCTACAGCCAACACCCCGACCATAATACCAGTGAGTCCACCAATGGTGAACAGGAACAGGAAGCTCAACGCGTATAACATCGGCGTTTGCAGCCACACCGAGCCCTTGTACATCGTAGCGACCCAGTTAAAGATTTTGATGCCGGAGGGAATCCCGATCAGGTAAGTGATCAGCGAGAAGACGATGGAAGAGATCGCCGACTGTCCAGACACGAACATGTGGTGCCCCCACACGAGGAACCCGAGCATGGCAATCGCTACCGATGAGAGCGCGATGGCGCGGTACCCGAAGATGCGCTGCCGGCTGAACGTAGCGATGAGCTCGCTGATGATTCCAAACGCAGGCAGAATCATGATATAGACCGCCGGGTGCGAGTAGAACCAGAAGAAGTGCTGGAACAGAATCGGATCTCCCCCCAGGGCGGGGTCAAAGATTCCGATTTGCATCACTTGCTCTAGCAACAGCAGAATCATAGTGATTCCGATGACCGGCGTAGCCAACACCTGCACAATACTGGTGGCGTAGAGCCCCCAAATAAACAGCGGCATGCGGTTCCAGGTCATGCCCGGAGCCCGCATCTTATGGATGGTCACGATGAAGTTAAGCCCCGTAAAGATCGAGGCAAACCCTGCCACAAAAATGGCAGCCGTCATGAAAAGAACAGCACCGCCCGCCTGCGAGGAATACGGCGTATAGAAGGTCCATCCGGTGTCTATTTGACCAACCAGGATAGCGCCTACCGTTAGAAGACCACCGGCCATGTACACATACCAACTGGCCAGGTTAAGCCTTGGGAAGGCCACATCTTTAGCCCCAATCTGCAGAGGCAGCACGAAGTTACCCAGAATGGCAGGGATAGACGGCACGATGAACAAAAAGACCATCATGATGCCGTGGAGCGTAAACGTCTGGTTATACGCATCCGCCGACATGATACTGAAGTCGGGCGAGAACAGCTCCAGTCGCACCGCCATGGCAAGCAAGCCGGCGACCAGAAAGACCACGGCCAGCGAGACCAGGTACAAGATCCCGATCTTCTTATGGTCTTTCGTCGTCAGCCAACCCCAAACGGTGGCTTCATGCTCTAGATATGTTTTCGATTCGGAGCGTTCTTCCGATGCTGCATGTGCTGCCGCTTCCATAATCAGTTCGCGTTCGTGGGTGATACAAGGGGGAAACGATTTTGTCGAGGAGCGGTTACTCCTGCTCTTTAATAAACTCGATCAGAGCAGTGACTTCACGTTCATCGAGATGCCCATATGCAGGCATCACTCCGGCGCGATATCCCTCAACGACTTGTGAGGTGGGCTCAATAATCATCTGGCGTAGGTAATTCTCGTCAGCCACCACCGTGCTACCATCTTGTAGGTTGCGGTCGCGCTCATAAAGTCCTTGGAAGGTAGGTCCAACGCCGTCTGATCCATCGAGGCTATGGCAACCCTGGCATCCTTCACTCGCATAAAGCCGCTCGCCCAGTTCGGGAAGCGTCAGGTCGTCCATATCGACCGCTGCTTCGTCAACCCACTCGTCAAATTCATCTTGGGGAAGCACATTCACATCGCCAATCATCGCCGAGTGCCCAACCCCACAGTACTCAGTGCAAAACAGCTCATACGTCCCCGGCTGATGCGCTTCGAAGTGAACGGCAGTGTACCGATTCGGAAGCACATCTTGCTTTACGCGGAATTGCGGCACAAAGAAACTGTGGATGACATCACCGGAGCGGCTGCTCAGGTTGATTGTAACCGGGCGGTCAGCGGGAATATATAGGTCGTCTGTGGTTTGTGCTCCTTCAGGATACTCAAAGCTCCAGCCATATGAATAGGCTTCACCCTGAATTTCGTAGGCATTGGACGGAGCCGTTCCAAGTGTTATGTACGTCTGGAAGCCCCATGTAAACACCAGGAGCACCAAAATCGTAGGAATCACGATCCAAGAAATCTCCAGGATCTTGCTTTCCTCGACTAATTCGGGCCGGTCGTTGGGGTCCTTCCTCCGGTACTTATACGCAAAGTAAAGGATGGCAGCAACCACGCCAACAAAAATGATGGCGCTGGCCCAGTATACAAAATAAAACAGCCAGTCTACCTCGGCAGCCACTGTAGAGGCTGCTTCAGGAAGCCAGAACGTGCCTGAATCGTTGGTCATGACAAAAGACACTGATGACAGATTTCAAAGAATGCACCAAGCGGAGCAGATATTGAGTCCCTAAGGGCTCTCGATTGAAGGAATCGAAAGGGTTCCCTGAAGTTGGTCGTCAACATCGCGTTTTTCGCGCCGCCAAAATACGTACAACATGCCCCCAAGCACGACTACGGTAAGCCCCGAGGCGGCTTGCATGAGGTTGAGCACGTCGGCGGTGTACGTGTTTTCGTCTGGATCAAACTGGAAGCAGTAAAGCCGGACCAGATCCATGGGGCTACCGACTTGGCCATCTGAAGCCTCGACAAGCGCCTGGCGCGTGTCGCGGTTCGGCATTTCGAGGCCGTGGATGTACTGCGAAATTCGTCCTTCGCCGCTTAGAAACACATACGTCGTAGGATGCGCATACTCTTCTTGCTCCTCGATCCATCGGACGTTGAATCCAACAGCATCCGTTAACGCATCAATATTCTCGGCATCACCGGTAAGAAAATGCCAGCCTTCTTCTGCACCCGGGCGATCGAGCTGGCGAAGGTAACGCTCTCGCTGCTCGCGTGCAATCTCTGGCGTTTCGCGTGGATTGAAACTGACGGTAAGCACCTCGTACTCCTCACCGGGGGTCCAGTCTAACGCGTCTAGTGTGGAGGTGACACCGTTCATCATGAGCCCGCACAACATCGGACAATCATGGTAGACGAGGTTTAACAATACCGGGCGTTCTCCATCGAAGTAAGTATCAAGCGATACGTCTTCTCCCTCCGAGTTCTGAAACGTGAGATCTAGCGGCACATGCTCACCGTGTTTTTGATCAATACCCACGCCTTCATACTCAGGACGCTCTTGCCCGCTTTCTTGGGCATGCACAGAAGGCACAATGGCAAGCATTGCAATGACAGCAATGCTTAAAACGTAACGTCCTACGTAGCGATAAGTGCATGACACCATAGCAATTCAGGAGTTTAAGTCCGTAGCGCATGCGGTGTAGCATGTACGAGCACATTATCACTGGGTTGCAGCGTCTTTGGCGGCTTCATTTCAGCATCAAATGAGGGCCATTCTTTGCACTGCCGATACATATTGTTCATGAGTAGACGTAACATACTACTGTTGCTGCTCTTCGACCATCAGGTCGATGGCCCGACTTACTGGAATGCGGTAGACGCCTTCCTCTTCATCGACCACCCCATACTCACTAATTTTGCGCTGCCCTTCGACAGCGGCCCGTTCAGCAGCATCTGATCGGTCTCCAACAGCCGCCTGACGCGCTTCTTGCTTCACCACGTTCGTCCATGCAAAGACAACGAAGACAGCTACTGTAATGACAATAATAATAGCAGCGGCAATTCCAAGGATAGGCCCAGTCGCGAATCCCTCGTCTGCAACCCCCATTTCGCGTTCTCGCTGAAGGCGAGCTTCGGGGGCAATAAATTCGGTGGGAGCGTCTTCGGGCTTTGCACGCACAACCTGCACCGAAACGCCCGTTTTTTCTCCAGCTGGTTTTACTCCACCTTCAGCCTCAACGTGCTTAGCAGTCGTGGCAATGAAGCTTTCAACCGGGCCAGCGGCTCCTGCTGTGTCATTTTCTACAGCTAGGACGCGCCAGAAAAAGGTCGTTTCGTCGGCTGGAAAAAAGTCCGCAATACGGACGCTTGTATGCGTGCCAACATCTTCTTCGAGCACAACCGTTTCGAATCGAGCGGTTTCGGCCACCTGCAGGATATAACGATCGGCCCCATCAACAGGCTGCCATTCGAACTGCACATCGTCACCGTCTACAAGGTCCGCCTCACGTGGTGCGACCAGCGAAGGGGCATCTAAGGCAGCAGCGTCAGAACTCATAACGACTATAGAGAAACCGTTTCGTTAAATTGGGTGGCTATGGTACGGCGCCCTTTGCGCCAGGGTCGCGCGTCTACGCGAAAATCACGCCAAAGTAGGGCGCCTGCATGGCGGACGCGCGCTCTGTACGACCGCGCGTCCGCCAGCTTGTGAGAAAGGGTTACACATTTTCAAAGTGCAACGACTCACGCAGGTATGGGTGTTTGTGCGGCACCAGCGAGTGGCGGCTCAAGCGAAACACAACCGATGCAAGAAAGAGCCCGAAGAGTCCGAACCAGGTGGTAAAGTCAAGCCAGTGAAAGCCTCCTTCCTCAATAATGAACGGCACGTTCAACCAGTGCATATCGTACCAATGCATCCCGAGGAGCCAGATAGCCAGCACGGTAAGGATGGCAGGGATGCGCTT
The DNA here is from genome assembly GCA_964653015.1 of uncultured Rhodothermales bacterium. Lineage (GTDB taxonomy): Bacteria > Bacteroidota > Rhodothermia > Rhodothermales > Salinibacteraceae > Longimonas. Next base: position 19,033 of record CAZZCI010000003.1, on the reverse strand, counting down.
GGTGATTTGAGGCAGCAGAAAGAGAAACGGAATCGCAAAGTGGAAAAGAATCAACATTCCACTGTGCCACTCCCATCCCATTTCAAGCCGCTCACGGAAGAAGATGGTAGCCTCTGGAATCCCGGCGTACCAGATCAGAATGTACTGGCTGAATGCAATATACGCCCAGAAAATCGTGAATCCGAACAGGTACTTGCCGAGGTCATGGTAGTGCTCCTTCGTGATGGCGTTTGTGAGCATACCTGACATCTGCAGGCTCCGCGCCAGGATAATGATGAGTGCGATAGCTCCGAGCATGCCTCCGGCAAACAGGTAGATGCCGAAGATGGTAGAGAACCAGTGCGCATCCAACGACATGATCACGTCGAAGCTAAAGAACATGGTGGCTACGGCCGAGAGTGGCAGCCCCCAAGCACTGGTAAACCGCAAGTTAGCAGGCGCCTCGGAATCGCCTGTCATATCTTGCCGAAGCGATTCGGTGTACAGTTTGTACGAAAGCACGCACCAGAGCAAGAAGTAGGCTCCAACGCGAATAAACCAGAACGGCTTATTCAAGTAGCCTTCCTTTCCAGCTGTAATCTCATCATAGTTGGGATGCCCCTCAATGAACTTTGTGGGGTCTGTCCACGACGAGTACAGTTCATCCATCCCGATAATGATCGGGATAAAGAGCAATACGAGCATGGGAAAAGCCCATACCAGCGCCTCGTTAATGCGCTGGACGACAATACTCCACCCCGCTTTGGTAAGGTGGTTGAAAAAGAGAAAGAAGAGCCCCCCCAAGCTGATCGTCAGGCAGAACGTCCATGCAGCCAGATACGAGACATAGAACTGCTCGGGATTGGTAAGCCATCCTAGCACGCTAATGACAAGCATAGCCAGTCCAATAGCCGCAGGTACGACCCACGCCCGGGCGGTTCCGGTGTACTGGAACCGCTCGGGGGCCGATTCGGCAGTAGAGCGGACTGGATCGAGCAGCCAGGTTAACAGCGATGAAGAGCGCGATTCGGAGTCAGACATAACGTAGCGGTCGAAAGTTCAGCGGAGGGAGCCGCGATCAGGTAGGGCGGAGGCGTTAAATCAGCATGCGGTCAGTCGATGGTGACGTTCGCACGCCCTTCTTCGAGTTGGATACGAGCGCTTTCGGGCAAGTCGTCTTCACTGGCTGCCTGGCTGCGCTGCAAGGCGCGCATGTATGCCACAATGGCCCAACGATCTTTCACAGCGATCTGGGTGCCGTATCCGGGCATACTGCGCACGCCATTGGTCACGACATCGTAGAGATAGCCATCCGTCTCTTCACGCAACACATCGCTGTGGAATGTGGGTGCGGGCGTGTATCCGTATCCGCCTTCCATGATAACCCCATTCCCATCGCCCGAGAGTCCGTGACATACCTCGCAGTAGATGTCGTAACGCTCTTGGCCGCGTTCTAAGAACTCACGCGACACCTCAACCGGATTGACCTCGACAAACGAGCCATCTTCGGTGCGTCCGGCGTATAGTTCAGTGTCATCGCGAAGCAAGCCACGAGCAATGGTTCCGGGAACGGGCGTACGCATGGCCGCCCCATCCGCGAAAAAGTCATTGGCATCTTGCGCGTTAAACCGCTCCTGGTAATCCATGTCCAGGTTCGGATGGATCGGTGGCTGATCCGACTCCATGCCACGGCATCCGGTGAGCACCAGAGCCGCCACAGCGAGAGAAAGTACGAGGGAACGAAGCATGCTACTTTGCAGGTTTAGGGTGAGCCGTAGAAAAGGCGGCCAGAGGTTACGCATCAACGGTTTCGTCGTCGTAAATCAACTCGACGTGCTGGGCGCCCAGATCATGCAAGAACGCGGCAGTATCTTCCCGGTCAAACTGGGCATCGCCGGCGGCAATGTGCAGGAAAAATCCATCGTCGGTTACTTTCCGAAAGCGGTCGGAGTAAAAGAGCGGATTGTACGGGCGGGGCAGTCCGTTCATCGCGAGCATCGCACTCACTGTAGCTACCGCCGCAACTACAATGGTGAGCTCAAACATAACGGGAACCGAAGGCTCGATTGAAAAGAACGGCTTACCGCTAATGTTGAGGGGATAGTCAACTGCTCCCATCCACCACATCATTAGGTAGGCTCCAACGCAGCCGGTTACCCCGCCTACAAATGTGAAGTAGCCGACTTTTGAGTTTCCGAGCCCCATTGCATCGTCCATGCCGTGAATGGGAAACGGACTGTGAGCATCGTACTGTTGGTATCCTGCTTCACGAGTCGCTTCGGCGGCATGCATGAGGGCACCGGGATCGCGGAACTCTGCGAGCAGCCCGTAGGCGCCGTCGTCGGCGCCATCGAAAATGCCCATCGAGGCCTTGATTTCCTGAATCAGAGTCATGGTTGGAAAGCGTTCAATTCGTCAAGGGGGTGCACAGCAGGAGGAGTTACGCGCTTAGGCGGGGTTCGTCATCATCGCCGCCATCTCCTTTCTGACGGCCTCCGCGGTAGCTACGGTATCCTTGTGAGGGCTTGATGTACGGCGCAGTGTCGCGCTCGCTGGCTGCAGGAGCATGTCCATCGCCTTCGCCCTCGTAGTGATGCGGATCGGCTTGAGGCATTACAGCCTTCACCTCGGCCATCGCTACAATCGGGATGAAGCGCAGGAACAGCAGGAAGAGCGTAAAGAAGAGCCCGAACGTACCCACAAACGTGAGCACGTCGATGATGGTGGGCGTGTAGTAGCCCCACGAGCTCGGCAGGAAGTCGCGGTGCAGTGACGTGATGGTAATCACGAAGCGCTCAAACCACATTCCGATGTTAACCAAGATCGATATTCCGAACATCACGGGGATGGAGCGACGCAGCTTCTTCGACCAGAAGAGTTGGGGAGCAATTAAGTTACACCCCATCATAATCCAGTAGGCCCAGGCATACGGCCCAAAGGCTCGGTTCAGGAAGGCGTACTGCTCGTATTCTACCTGCGAGTACCACGCAATAAAGAACTCCGTGATGTAGGCAAACCCGACCAAACTTCCTGTCACCAGGATAATGATGTTCATTTTCTCGAGGTGGTCGAGCGTAATCAGGTTTTCAACCCCGTATATTTTGCGCACGAACACTAGCAGCGTAACGACCATCGCAAAGCCTGAGAAGATGGCGCCAGCCACAAAGTAGGGCGGGAAAATCGTCGTATGCCATCCGGGTATGATAGAGACGGCAAAGTCAAAGGACACAACCGAGTGAACGGAAAGCACGAGCGGCGTGGCCAATCCAGCCAGCAGCAGATACGCTTTTTCGTAGTTCCGCCATTGGCGGTTACCGCCTGTCCATCCAAGCGAGAAGAAGCCAAGGATGCGTTTACGGAAGAAGCCTTTGGCGCGATCACGGAGCGTGGCCAGATCAGGCACCATACCTACGTACCAGAAGACAAGCGATACGAGGAAGTAACTCGACACGGCGAATACATCCCACAGCAGCGGGCTCTTAAACTGCGGCCACATCTGCATTTGGTTGGGGATGGGCAGCGTCCAGTAGATGGCCCACACACGGCCTACGTGGAAGGTTGGGAAGATGAGCGCACAGATCACCGCAAAGATAGTCATCGCCTCGGCAGCGCGGTTGATCGAGGTGCGCCACTGCGCCCGGAACAGGAAGAGGATGGCTGAAATCAGCGTACCGGCGTGGCCAATGCCCACCCAGAATACGAAGTTAACAATCGGCCACCCCCAAGCAACGGGCTGGTTGTTGCCCCACACGCCTACCCCGTTGTACACCTGGTAAGCAAGCATGAGCAGCAACAGCAGTGAGCCACTAGCGGCCACTGCGAAGCATAAGTACCACGCTTTGGGGGTTTTCCGCTCGGCATGGTACGACACCATTTCGGTGATGTCGTTGAACGAAAGGTCGCCCTTTACGAGCCGAGGGCGCTCGTGAAAGTTGTCGCCTCCATGAGGCGCCTCGCTGGAGTCAGTACGCTTGTCCACGGAATTCTACACTTGATTCAACAGGGTGAACATATGTCCGGAGGCTTACGCCACTTCAGTCGATGCCTCATCGGCCTCGAGCAAGCGGGGGTTTGGGTTCCGGACGCGCCCCAAGTAGGATAGACGCGGTTTGGTGTTGAGATACGCTAGCATCTGGTAGCGACGTGCGTTCTGGCGTTTTTCCACCAGTTCGCTTTCAGGATCATTCAGATCACCAAAGGTAATGGCGTTGGTTGGGCAAGCATCCTGGCAGGCCGTTGTCACTTCATCAGTCTGCATAGGCCGGTCTTCGTTGCGCGCCTGGCGCTGTGTAGACCGTACCCGGTGGATGCAGAAGGTGCACTTCTCCATAACACCACGCGAACGGACCGTCACACGAGGGTTCTGTGCCATTTGCACTTCGGTGGGAAGCGTGCCGACCCAGTTGTAGTAGTTGAACCGGCGCACCTTGTACGGGCAGTTGTTGGAGCAATACCGCGTACCAATGCAGCGATTGTACACCATCTGGTTGGTGCCATCGGGTGAGTGGTAGGTAGCAGCCACCGGACACACCGCCTCGCACGGCGCATTTTCGCAGTGCTGGCATGTCACGGGCTGCATCACCATTTCGGGATCTTCCTCTCCCGTATCATCGCTCACATAGTAGCGATCGGTGCGCATCCAGTACATGTGGCGGCCATTCCCAACCTCTTCCTTACCAACCACCTGCACGTTATTCTCGCTGGTACAGGCGACCACACAGGCATTGCAACCGGTACAGGTGTTAAGGTCTACGACCATGCCCCACTGGTTATCGTAGTACCAGTTGTCCTTCATCTCGGGCTGGTCAGCCGGATGGTTATCCTCCCAAAGCATGGGATAGTCCTCGTACGAATCTTCCGGACCGGGCACATACTCGCCCATGTCGTCAATCACATCCGGATTTTCGCGATACTCGTCGAGCGTGGTCCATCGTGTAATGGGGCGCCCCTCCGTCGAGCCATGCTCTTGGGTGGAGACAATTTTATACTTCTCGCCCACTTTCTCAACGGATGCGCCTGTAGCAATGCGCCCATTGTTCGTGCGTAGCGGGGCCACGTTGGTGCCAACGGGTTTATACGGCGAGCCATCGTCATTCACCCCGCCTGCTACAGGACCGTCGCCATAAATGTCGGTATAGTCGTCTGTATTCCAGAACGGAGCTGAGCGCTTCGAGCGGCGCGTATCAAGCGAACGCCCGTAGCCGAAGGTTACGCCAATGGTGCCATCCGGGAATCCAGGTTGGATCCAGACCGGAAGGGTAACAGTCGTACCGTTCCGTTCAATTTCGATACGATCCGAGCGGAACACACCAGCGTCATAACTCACCTCCACGTCCAAATCATCAGCGGTGGCCGGACTCATCAACGCCACATTATCCCACACAATTTTGGTAACGGGATCGGGCAGTTCTTGCATCCATGCGTTGTTGGAGAAGCGGCCATCCAGCACCGTTGGGTCGAGACGGAATACAACTTCATATCCGTCTTCGTCATAGGCATCGAAGCTGCCGGGAAGGGTGGGCGTGCCCACATCGGCAGTGGCATACTGGCTGTCTTCGAGGAAGCCATCGTGAAGCGTACGACGCCACGTATTTTCGAAGTCCTCTTCGACCTGGCCGCGCCATACGTCTCGCACCAAGTCGTAGCCGCTGGCATCGGTACCAGTGGCCAGCGCGTTTGTCACCTCAATGAGCGAGTGGGCATCCTCGTACAGCGGATCAATGAGCGGCTGGATGATGGAAAGCGTTCCATCGTAGCTTCGACCGTCGCCCCACGATTCCAGGTAATGCGCCTGTGGCACATGCCAGTCGGAGGCGCGAGCTGTCTCATCAACATGAAGCCCAACATGCACAGTATCGTCCACATTGCGAAGGGCCTCCCGAAAGTCAAGCGATGCGGGCGCACTGTACACCGGGTTTACCCCCAGCATAATCACCGCATCCACATCACCGGCGTTCATGTCGCTTACGAGCGTATTCAGCGCTTCACTCTGTGGCACCTCGGGCGCCTCGTCAAGGGCATAAAAGGAAATGGTTTCGCCCAGGCTTCCAAGCAGATCGTTGATAGCCATGGCCAGTGCATGAACGGCAGGTGGCTGCGTTTCGCCAGCCAGCACCAGGCTCTGCGGCCCTGCGCCTTGCAGGTCGTTGGCGATTTCGGATACAAAGAGTTGCTCTTTTTCACTTAGTGAGCCGGTGGGCTCCACATCAAGGCCAAGCTCGGCAGCCAGCGCGGTTGCAAAGTGTGTGATACGGCGCGCCTGCATGCGAAGCCGGTTGTCGGCCATACCGCCGGTTACCGTGTACGCGCTCTCAATAGCGTACAGACGGCTCATGTCATCATCCGGGTCGACCACACGGCGGGTCTCGGCAAAGGTTTGGCTGTTGTTTTCGTAATTGGCATCAATGCCGTCGAGGAAGTCGGCATCGAGCGAGAGAATGATCTCGGCATTGTCGAACTGATACTCAGGACGCAGCGCCTCTCCAAAGGCGTCTTGCATGCCCTGAAGCACCACGTCGTCGCCATCGGCGGCATACGGAATCCACCGTGTATCGGCAAATCGCTCTTCCAGCCGCTCACGCATGGCGTGCACACTGGGCGAGGCTGTAGGCGACGCGAGCACAGCCACTGTCTTGTTCTCGTTCTCCCCAAACGACCGGCAGAAGCTCATGAAGTCGCTCCACGAGGTTCGGCTGCCGTTTTCACGCACCCGGCGCGAGCGATCGGGGTCGTAGAGGTTAAGCACCGAAGCAATTTCGTACGGACTCGTAGCCCCTTGACTGTACGGATGGTCTGGGTTGCCATTCACCTTGGTTGGGCGTCCGTCATTGCTTTCAACAAGCACAGGACGCACAATTCCGCGAAACGGCACCGCTGTGGCGTACTCATTCGGCACGCCCGGAATCACCTCTTCTGGGTTGCGGGCATAGGGCACAATTTTCTCGACCGGACGACGGCAGGCCGTAAGCCCGCCCATCGCCATCGCAGCGCCCATCAGCTGCAAGAATTGACGGCGCGAGGCGCCCGAAGGAGCGGTACTGGTACCATCCTGAAATTCGCTGGCAGCGTCGGATTCGTCGGTTCCTTTCACCTGTGACGGGCTGCGCCAAAAACGCGGGCCCGATTCCTCTTTCGGCTGTTTCGCCGACGAATCATCTATGACATCAAGCTCGATCATAAAAATCGATGGGGTCAAACCGTTCGTTACAGTAGAAGAGAAGCGCAGCGCACCTCTCACAAAAAAAGCAGACAGGGCATCGATAGCGTGCTATCGGGCATGCTGCTGATGCTCAAGCAGACTACACTAATAGTGGCATGCCGAGCAGTTTTGGGGCGGCTGAATACCATTGCGGCGCACCTTTTCCAGGTTACGATCCACAAAATCAGCCGGCTGCACGTAGCCCATGGTCGTCACCTCTTCGGTGGGGCGCAGATACAACTCGGGCTGGCGATGGCACTCTAGACACCATCCCATAGAGAGCGGCTCGGCTTGAGCGACCACCTCCATTTCGTCGATACGACCGTGGCATGTTTCGCACCCTACACCGGCCTCCACATGAGAGGCATGGCTAAAGTGGGCGTAATCGGGAAGATGATGCACCTTCACCCATTGGATGGGCTCATCATTCTCCCAACTGTCTCGCACCTTAGAAAGCGCCGGTGAATCGGTCTTAATTTGATTGTGACAGTTCATGCATGTCTGTGTCGCCGGCACGTTGGAGTGGGATGCCTCCTCAACCCAGTTGTGGCAATATCGACAATCGATTTCGAGTTGCCCAGAGTGTAACTCGTGGCTGAACTCAACCGGCTGTTCAGGGCGATACCCCACCTCCGTAAATTCAGGCGAGAAGTAGTACCAGACGAGAAATACCACCACAATAAACCCGAAGACCGAAGCCCCGAGTGACAAAAGTGGCAGCATGTTGGCGTTTTTCGGAAATATCTGTGGCATAACTACGGCATAAGCAAAGGACTACCGGAGCTCTTATTGTGCAACAGCGTCTGCAGGTAGATGAGACGCGATGTACAACATATGAGAGCTGGGATGAAAGCGATGTGCCCTTCGCACAAAAACTCGTCGAAGGAAGCGGGGACGCTCGCACCAGCGGATATGTAACATACAGCCTAGCAGATACGCACGCCAACCCGGAATCGAACTTTCACCAAACTTAACGGAAATCAACCTTGAATCTGGAAAAACTGCAAACAAGTGCTAAAATAAATAGGCGTATCTCGCTACTTGATGAAGGCTTGTTGATGACAGCACGCTCCCCCGCGACAGCAGGGGCTATGTGATGGCTGCCTCTTCAAACGACTGTGAAGGATCTGCTTCTTCATTCTCGTTTGACAGATCGAGCGGCGATGGTGTATCGACAACGTCCGCACCGGGTGTTTCCTCAATGTGCGTTCGATACGCCTCCAAAAACGCTTCTCGAAAGAGTTCGCGCTCCACATGCGACCAGTTGCTGTGGTATAGCTTGCGCCAGCGCCGCTCCAAACGCTCCCAGCCCAAATCGCCATCGCCACCACCAAAGAAGCGCCGGAAAACCCCTGACCCAGACTCGCGCACCGAGTCTCGTGGGCTGATGCGGCGCAAAAGCGCTTTTCCGCCTGGCTCAATGCTAGCCACGTAGCCTTGAAGCAACGCGCGATGATGCACTACGATGTGATTGAGGGCTGTGCACAACTGCGCAAAGGACTCGGTATCGTGCTCGTGCTCATACTGTGCCAGAAAGGCGTGCTTTACTGCGCTCACATCTGGATCTTGAAAAAACGGGTTTTCAGCCGCTTCAAGCGAACTATCAAGATGGCTCCACACATCGTTGGGTATATACAGAATGTCGCGAATGATGGAAAAGAGCGCATTCCATCGAAGAGCAAGCGTGGGGTGGGGCGCCTGCATAGACGCCGTATCGGAGACATCAGGTGAGGAGGACGAAGTCTCTACTGCTCCATTAGAGGAGTCTGTTTTCTCGGATGCTGAACGCGAGCCTCCCCGGTCTGCAAGCAGGTCGTTCACCCAGTCTAACGTGGCTGCTGCATCTGGAGCGGCGGTGAGTGTTTGGGCTATAATGGTTTCAAAGTGCCCATTTCCCATCTCATCTTGCCGGCTCCACAATACATGCAAACGGCTTAAGCACGCAACGAGCAACGCAGCTACGGTGTCGGCCTCGTAGGTGTCAAGTTCGATAGGGTCCACAGGGTCCACATCTTGGGATGGGGGCGGTGGTTCGGCATCGCTCTTTTCTTCTGAAGACGAAGAAACCGACTCTGTAGTAGCTGGCACAAGGGGAACGTACTCAATCAGCGTATCCCCCATGCGCAACTCTACTTCAGGCGTTAGGAGAGTCGGGCTGGAAGGCCCGATGCGGTCGCCATCTACAAACGTCGCGTTGCGGCTTTCCCGATCGCGCACCACATGATGGCCGGTAGCCGCCAACTCAATGACGGCGTGCTGCTTGCTGACTTTCGGATCGTGCAACACGACATCGTTGCTGGGCGCACGTCCAATCGTAATCCGCTGCTGCTCAAACAGAAGCGGGGCATCGGGCCCTGGCAAGGAATCGGGGGAGTGAACGGTAAGGCGAACGGCCATGGCAGGTTAAGCAAGGGCGGGAAGGCAACGACAGCAGTACGATCTCACGCCGTGCATATCTTACACCACGCAAGCCTATTTTGAGTATAAAACCGCAAGGTACGTGCTACACAACGACGCCAAAGGTCGTACCCGTTGGGTTTATTCATATACACGCTACGGGAACAAGTGTATGCGAATTTTACCCACAGGTTGCGGGACGCCCATTGCACTCCAAACGGGCGTGCTCGACTTATCTGGATGAAGACGAAGAGGCTCGAATGTCTCGGTTGCGTACGGCTCGCTCCACGGTCCGGTGAAACCGCCACGTCAGCCAGATGGCTGCTGCGGTTAGGCCTACGACCAGCCCCCACCACAGTCCGTGGGCGCCGGCATCGCCCTGAATGCCAAATAGATACCCGGTTGTGAGTCCAACTCCCCAATACGTTAAGAAGGCAATAACCATGGGGATGCGCGTGTCTTTGAGCCCGTGCAGGGCACTGCTGGCAGCGATTTGAATGCCATCAACCACCTGAAAGAGGGCAGCAAGCAACAGCAAGGAGGCGGCAAGCGACACCACCGACTGGTTTTCAGGATCCGTAGGGTCGAGGAAGCCGGACACGATCGTTTCCGGAATCAGCCAAAACACGAGTCCACTGGCAGTCATCACGACTGTAGCACATCCCATGGCTGTGAACCCGGCGCGTCGTGCGCCAGCAGGGTCTTCGCGTCCAGCGGCCTGGCCCACACGCACTGATCCGGCAATCCCAATGCCCAGTGGCACCATAAAGGCAAGGGAAGCACACTGCAACGCAACCTGGTGCGCCGCCAATACGTCGGCGCCCAACACCCCAGCCATGAGCGCCGTCATCATAAACAGCCCTGCTTCCACGCCGCGGGCCACTCCAATGGGCGCGCCGATACGCGTAAGCTCTTTGAAATAGCTGGGGTCGGGGCGCCGCAACGAATCGAATACACGGTAGTCGGCAAAAGGCGGTACGCGGTACACAAACACAGCCAGTGCCCCAAAAATAGACCAGAACACGATGACACTGGCCCAGCCGGTTCCCACAATCCCCATCGCCGGCACCGGCCCCCATCCATACATGAGTAGCCCATTGGCCAGAATGTTAATGCCTACCCCACCCACCGCAATGATGGTAACGGGTAGCGGACGCCCAATCGCTTCGACGAATCCGCGCATCCCCATAAACCAGTAGGCCGGAATAAGTCCCCACAGCATGGCACGCAGGTACGCTTGCGCATCCGAAACGGTGTGGGGCTCTTGCCCTACAGCAAGCAAAATCGGCTCGATGAACCACAGCAACGCCATGGCGCTTATCCCAAGTAGGGTGCCCATCCAGAGCGCCTGACGCACGCTTCGTGCAATGGGCTCGCGCGTGTCGGCCCCAAAGGCCTGGGCGACCATAGGGTTGACGGCCTGAATAACACCGGCCCCAACAATAAAGAGGAAGAAAAATACCGAGTTGCCCAAGGCCACAGCTGCCAAAGCCTCCGCGCCTAAGCGACCTACCATCACTGTATCCACAAACCCCAGTGAGGCTTGTGCAAGCTGGGCAGCCACCACCGGAGCGGCTAGCTTTACGGTAGGTCGAACGTCTTGGAAAAGGACGTGCATACACGGAAGATCGATCAGCAGTATGAACGTCTCCGTGTACGGTGGGTATGGGAGACAAGATGCACAGCATGGCCACATGCTCGGCTCCCCTTCCGCCAAAATCCCGCCAAATTGCTCTATTCGATACGCGAAGCGCGGCATAGACCGTCCCGGGCGTTGCCTTTCTCGAACCTGCTGGTCATCTTAGAATGCCACGCCCGTTGTTGCTGATTAACCTGCCTTGATATGGCCGACGACACGTATCTACTCGATTTTGAGAAGCCGCTGCACGAGCTCGAATCGAAGCTCGACGAAATGCGGACGCTCAATCAGGAGCATGCCGAAGACCTTTCGGCTGAGATTAGCGCCTTGGAAGAGCGCGTTGACCAGCTCCGGGTATCTATCTACCGTAACCTGACGCGCTGGCAGCGCGTGCAGATTGCGCGCCATCCACAGCGTCCGTATACCCTCGACCACATCGAGGCGCTTACCGATGACTTTGTTGAGCTGCATGGCGACCGCCGCTTTGGCGACGACCGGGCTATTGTAGGCGGCTTCGCACAGTTTCAAGGCGCACAGTTTGGCCACCGCGACCGCACAGTCATGGTGATTGGTCAGCAAAAAGGGCGCGACACCAAAGAACGCAAGTTTCGCCGCTTTGGCATGCCAAATCCAGAAGGCTACCGCAAGGCCGAACGCCTCATGAAGCTCGCCGCCAAGTTCGACAAGCCCGTCATTACGCTGCTCGACACGCCGGGCGCCTACCCCGGGCTCGAAGCCGAAAAACGCGGTCAGGCCGAGGCCATTGCGCGTAATCTCTTCGAGATGGCACGCCTGCCGGTGCCCATTATCGTTGTAATCATCGGCGAAGGCGCTTCAGGAGGCGCCCTGGGCATTGGCGTGGGCGATCGCGTGCTGATGCTCGAAAACGCCTGGTATTCGGTCATTGCGCCCGAGAGCTGCTCGCAGATTCTGTGGCGCTCGTGGGATTACAAGGAGGATGCAGCCCGTGCCCTCAAACTCACCGCCCCCGACCTGATCGATGTGCATGTGATCGACGAAATCGTGCCCGAGCCCATTGGCGGCGCCCACCGCGATCCGCAGGCCGCGTTCAACGCGACAGGCAGCGCCATCGCTGCTGCCCTCAACACGCTTGAAGACGTTCCCACCGACACCCTTCTGGACGAGCGCCTGGCTCGCCTCGATCGCATTGGCGCGTACGAGCAACGCAGCAACGAACCGGCCCCGGCTGATTCGTAGCCAATTCGCGCTGTCTCATCTGCTCTATAGCTCTGCTCTGTAGCCCGCCCGGCCCATGGCGTACACGTACACCCACCGCCACCGCGTGCGGTATCGTGAATGCGACCCGATGAGCGTGGTGTACCACACCCACTACCTCGATTACTTCGAAATGGCCCGCACCGAGGCCATGCGCGATCTGGGTCTGGCCTACCGTACCCTCGAAGACGACGGCATCATCATGCCGGTGGTTGAGGCCAACATCCGCTATCATGCCTCTGCCCACTACGACGACACCCTCGCCATCGACGCAACATTTGGCACGATGCCCACGGTACGCATCCCTATCGACTACACGGTACGCCGCCCCATCGATGGCACGCGCATTGCCACCGGGCATACCCTGCTCTGCTTTATGGATGCCGAAACGCGACGCCCCATTCGACTGCCCAAGCGGGTGTACAACGCGTTTGCGCCCGTACTGAATGACTGACTCGTTTCTCGACTCGTTTGCCGCTCTATGGATAGTGTACCGCCCTACCTCACCGACTCCGACCTGGATGCCCTCCTCGCTCGTGCCCTGGCTGAAGACATTGGCCCGGGAGACGTAACCACTGCTGCAACAGTCGCTCCCACTTCTACCACCACGGCTACCATCACGGCCAAAGACGCGGGGATTGTGGCCGGACTGTACGTAGCCGCTCGCATCTTTCAGCAGGTGAATCCGCACATATCGCCGCACTGGCACGTTTCCGATGGCGACCGTGTAGCGCCTCACACTACGGTGGGCACCGTACGCGGCCCGGCTCCGGCTCTACTTACCGCCGAACGGCTTGCTCTGAACGTTCTGCAGCGCATGAGTGGCATCGCCACAGCCACGCATCGCATGGTCGAGGCCGCTCGCCCGCATGCCCCCGACATCCTTGACACCCGCAAAACAGCACCCGGTCTGCGGGCCCTTGACAAGTGGGCTGTGCGCCTTGGCGGCGGCACGAACCATCGCATCGGACTCTATGACCTGTTCCTCATTAAAGACAATCACATCGCCGCAGCGGGCGGCATCCCTGCAGCACTCGACGCCGTGCACGCATACCGTGATGCTGAGGGGCTCTCGCTTCAGGTGGAACTGGAAGTGCGCACGCTCGACGAACTCGACACCGCGCTTGCCCATGGCGGAGCCGACATCCTGCTGCTTGACAACATGGCGCAACGCACCCAAGACGGCACCGTCGATGTGTCGATGCTCGAAACCGCTGTAGACCGCGTCAACGGACAGTGCCGCACCGAAGCCTCTGGCAACGTCACGCTTCACACCGTAAACGCCATTGCCGCCACCGGCGTGGACGCCATTTCTTCGGGGGCCCTCACCCATTCGGTCACAGCACTCGACCTGTCGATGGGAATGGGAGAGTAAGCAAACTCACTCACCGTTGGCGTTCGCACCAATGTTACCGGTGCTTACCGGCGCATCCAGCGCATCATTGCCGGGAAAGACGCGGACGTGGCCATCAAATGTCCGAAAGTCATCGAATGGTAGATCGAGCACAGCGTAGGTGCGCAGCGAGTTGGCAGCACCATCCAGCGCGCCCAAAAAGAACGCTGTTTCGCCATCGGTCGATGCGTCACTCTCCCTCAGGTGCACCGGATAGGTGCGCAGCGTATCGGGTGTGCCCGACTCGATGGAGACCGTTACCAGGGTTTGCTCCGGAGTCAGTGCCTGGCCTTGCACGGAGCCGCTCAGTCCGTCTTCACCTGTTGCCGACAGCGGGTACTCCACCGGCTCATCCCCCTCAACCCGCCGCAGCTGAAAACCGGTTGGCGAAGCGGTGCTGTTTGCACCCACCTCTCCCGATGCAATGACCGTGTCAACCGCTGCAGCACCCTGATGCACCGTAAGATGCGCATCCCACTCCAACACCTCATCGAACGATGCCTCCAACAGTGTGGTGCTACGCCCGGCAGGGTGAGCCGCCCGGTCAATGGGTGTGAGGCGCGTCTTCACCACATCGCTCGAATCGACTTCGCCTTCGCGCACGTGCACCGGATGGATGGGCGGTATATCGCCGGGATCCAGCGTGTCTTCTACGGCAAGAGTCACCAGCACCTGCTCGTCATTGAGTTCCTGAAACAGCGCCTGCACCGACAGTCCATCGGGCACCCGTCCTTCGTTGGTTTGGGGATCCAACGCATAGGTGATTTGCTGCAGGGTCATAACCGTTTCGTCATCGCCCTCGTCAATACCCACGATGGAATCGGTATCGCAAGCCCACAACACAACCAGCGTGGCCCCTCCAACAATCCCCCACAATACGACCTTGAATGAAACCCTCATAGCAACTATGGCAGTCCTGGTACTTCATTGTTCAAGAAAGGGTTGTGCTGACGCTCCTGTCCGATAGTCGTGACGGCCCCGTGCCCCGGATAAATCGTCATATCGTCGCCCAGTGGGAGGAGCACATCCCGAATCGAGTCCATGAGTTGCGGAAGCGACGTTTGCGGCAGTCCTTGCGTACGGCCAATGGAGTTTTCGAAAAGCACATCACCGGTGAAGGCGATCTGCTCGTCATCGGCCACAAGCGTGATCGAGTCGGGCGAGTGGCCGGGCGTGTGCAAGATGCGAAACGACACACCCCCTACCTGTACCGTATCGCCCGGCTTGAGCGGCTGTATCGCACGTTGTGGTGGATCAATAGACACGCCAAACGCCTGTGCTTGCTCAGCAGCGCGATCAAAGAAGGGCGCTGCACTGGGATGGGCCTGGAACGGAGCATCGTACGCCTTTTCGAGATGACGACAGCCCAGGATATGGTCGATGTGCGCATGCGTCAAGATAAGATGCGCCACCGTTAGGTCGTGCTCGTTCAGGTACGCCTCTACCTGCTTATACTCCGAATCATTGGAACAACTGGCGTCAATTATGGCCGCCTGGCCCTGGTCATGACACACGTACATGTTGGTCATGAATGTATTGAACGTAAACGACTGAACGGTCATAAGCGGTTAGACAGGTGCGTTGAAAGCGATACTGCGTGCCTGTACTTCATGGGCCCCTGCAGAGTTCAGGGACTTGAACCGGAGTCCCCTCTGAACGTAAAGTGGAAATGATTCCACTCGTTCGTTGCTTGTATAGAACGCCTCATGCAGCTCCACCAGCTTCACTGGCTGATGCTCCGCAAGCTCCCCGGTCCGTTTTTCGGGTGGCTGAGCACGCTCATGTTCCTGCTGCTCATGCAGTTTCTGATTCGATGGCTGCCTGAAATTGCCGGCAAGGGCATCCCGCTCACAGTCATCCTGGAGTTGATTGCGTACAACCTGGCCTACATGGTGGTGCTGGCCGTGCCCATGTCTACGTTGCTGGCTGCTCTCATGGCGTTTGGGCAGCTGGTGGAGTCGAAGGCGTTTACCGTCATGAAAAGCGCGGGCATCTCATTCTCCCAACTGGTATGGCCCGCCTTCATCGTCGGACTCCTGCTAACGGGGTTCATGACGTACTTCAACACGGTAATGCTGCCGGAATCGAACCACCGTGCTCGCATGCTGTGGGGCGATATCCGTACGCAGCAGCCGGGTTTTGAACTGCGCGCCGGCGTGTTCTACGATGGCATCGATGATTACAGCATTCTGGTGCGCGACCGCGAGGATGGATCGAACGAACTGGAGGGCGTAACCATCTACGATTACACCGAAGGCCGCCGCCAGCAAGCCGTCATCCGCGCCGACCATGGCACCCTGGATGCCGATTCGCTGGGCCGCACGCTTACGATGGTGCTGTACGACGGCGAGATGCATCGGCCCCGCCCCCGCGATGCCCAGCACTCCGAAGAGCGCTATGAGGCCATGCGCTTCGACCGCCATACGCTGGAGTTGGATATCTCGGACTTTGCGTTTGAGCGCTCCGAAGATCGCGAAAGCCGCACGTCGCGCACCGCACGCACCATGCTCATCCCAGGCTTGCGGGCCGCCATCGACTCGCTTCATCACGAGGTCCATCGCGATTTGGAGGACATCCGTGGCGCTCCTCAGCGGGTGTACGCTCGGGTTGACGAAAACGACACCGCAACGTGGCCGCGTGCCCCTCACGAAGACGCGGACGAGGCGGTCCCCCTGGTGATGCGAGACATGCCGCCCACCCTCTACGCGAGCCTCATCGACTCGGCCCTGCAAGACGCTCGGTCAATGCAGTCGCAAATTCGCAGCACCGACCGGTCAACCAACTGGAAGCAGCAACGCATCCGTACGTATCGGGTGGAGATCATGAAGAAATACTCCATCGCGGTGGCGTGTCTGGTGTTCATCTTTATTGGAGCCCCGCTGGGCTTAAGTGTGCGGCGCGGCAGCCTGGGCGTAAGCGCGGCTATTGCTATGGGCATCTTCCTATTCTACTGGGTCACGCTGGTACAGGGCGAAAAATGGGCCGAGCGCGGTATCATTGAACCCTGGTTTGGCATGTGGATCGCCAACCTTATCATGATTTCGGTGGGTGCCTGGCTGGTGCTCTACATCGTCATGGATCTGCGCGCCACCCCTCCGCTACGAACCCGCTTGTGGCTCTGGCTCAAGTCGTGGTGGACCTCCGAATAGAATGAAAAAACCAGACCTCCTCTCTACATTCCGCGTTCGCTACGCGCTTTTAACGGGAGTGGCGATCGTGCTACTCATTCTTGGTGGATATGCATATTGGACATCCCGCGTCGCTCCGCATCCAACCACAGAGGTATTCAAGGGCGTGCACTATACCGCGCTTGATATGGAGGCGGAAGGCTACTACGGCGAAGGGCTGGCGCATATCGCCCGCGTTGACCTTACCACTCCCGGCATTGAGCTGTTTACCACACCGGTAGACCCACGAGCCCTGAAGGCGGGCTATCAATATCGACTTCGCTACACCTGGCAGATGGCCTGGCAGCAGAATCTGGCGGTCGTCGTCAACGGTACGCTGTTTCGCACGCCCACCAAGGCGTACTGGCCATACCGATATGCGCATGGCCACCACACGGTCATCTCTGATGGCGAACTAAGCCACCTAAACCCGTCGAGCTACCTACTCTGGTTTGAAGAAGACCACACGCCGCATCTCACCGATACCCGTCCGGCTCCCTATGATGTGCTACAGCGTGCTCAGTGGGGCATAGGCGGTCTGGTGCGAGAGCTGCGCGATGGCAATGTGCATGCTCGCGAACGCGATAGCAAGACCAACCGCTACACCATGATTGCCATCAATCAGGAGACCATGACGTTCTGGATGGCCTCCTTTGATGCCACCACACGGGGCACAGCTGCCCGCATCCTGGCCGACCAGGGCGCTCGTGATGGGATTGTGCTTGATGGGGGCGGCTCCACAGCCTTCTACATGAGCCGACGTGCCCACAACGCCTCTGGCGGACTCCGACTCGGGGGCGCGCGTCCCGTAGCCACGCACATTGGTGTGCGGGCTCAACCGGTGGAGCGATGAACGAGAAGAGGTGCAAACGTATGTCTGCTGGGCGAAGCAAGGACGCAGAGCGTCCGCATTTCGTCGCGACGCGGAGGGGCCGAAGGTCATGCCTGTTGTACATCGCGACGAGGGGTCAAGGGGGTGCATTTTTCTCGGTACGTTAGGGTGCAGCGTTACCCGAAGATTGATCTGTGACAGAACACTATGCTCCTTACACAAACGTACGAACGTACGGCTGGTGCGGTGGGCGGTGCACACCCGACTACAACGCAAGCGTGAATTGCTTCTCCACGTGTAGGCGCTTGGGAATTGGCATTTTCTTGAGTACGCGACTCTGCAAACGAAGATATCCGTTAGCAGCCCGATGGCAGTGGGCTTCCATCCACAGCCGTGCTCGCTCGCTGTTTAGATATGCGGATAACTCTTCGATATCGACGCCTCGCTTCGGAATCGCATAATAAACCGAGTGGCGGGGCACGATCTCGCCTTTCCAATCGACCCAGAAGTACGGCTTGGAAGCTACGTCTTTGAACAGAAGTTTTGGTTGCAGGATCGCTTCCATCGGCGGAGTTTCATGCCAGCTGTACCAGGGCTTGCCGTTCTTTGCGACACAGAAACGCTCTTCCAGTTCTTTGCGATGCGACTTGGCCCAGTCTCCGTACGAACCGAGTTCATCTTCTGGATACAGGGCTCCGGTGTCTGTATAGGGACACAAAAATCGCTTTGGAGGACAATTGAGATCGACCGTGCCCAGTTCTCGTCCGCCCACAGTAGGACGGAGCCATTGCTTGGAGATCGTATCGGGCACGTCATCTGCGTCGATCACGAAGATGCGATCTCGACCGGTTGCTACGCCCGCAGAGATGCGCGTCACCGCATCCCCAAGCACGCTTCCTGTATCTAAATCTAACTGTTTCGCGCCTCGCAGATGAGCCGCCCAACTCTCCCCCGAATCGGGAAGCGTTGTTGTGTAAGTGTCTCCACTACGGAGCGTTACGTTGGTTGTAGAAGACGGCGATTTGCAGATCGTTGTTATCGCCGGATACGTGATGCGCTGCTCAAACGCATTCTCATTGACGTGTTCGATTTCTTTGATATGATGGCTGCCAAGCAAACGGCGCAAAGGCGCTGCCGACTCCACGTAAGTCCACTTTTCCGGTGTCACAAAAGAAAGCAGCCCGCCCTCTTT
>CAZZCI010000002.1:8974-30794 GCA_964653015.1 uncultured Rhodothermales bacterium | reverse complement strand
CTTGTCATTGCGAGCGCAGCGACGCAATCTCATGCCATCAGGCCGGATCCAGCCGCCCAACCAACGGCATGAGATCGCACCCCAGGAGTACAATTCGCTAGCGCTCACAGCACCGGCCGTTCATGTCTAGCAGGGCTCCGTGCGTGGGATGGGTCCGTTATGGAGTTCCCCTGTGTGTTTGTATCGTAGCCCTCTGTAGGCGCGTGTTGAGTGGCTTCCCTCCGTTCAACATGATCTATGAGAAAAACACGAGGACGAATGTCTTTGGGATAGGCTCCCATGTTAACGGTTTGCCACGACCAACAAAAAAACGTGCCCACGCTGCACAAGGCAGTCGCGAGCACGCTGGGGGACGAATTTTCATGTGGAGGCTGGGCGAGTTAGTCAGAGCGTCGCCACAACCAAATGAACACTCCGATTCCGGTAAGCAGGAGCGCTGTTGTAACGAGTGGATTGCGCGTTGCTGCTTCGCGGACCGGAGCGGCAGGCGTTACCTCTACAGACGGCAAATCGAGCAGTCGTGACACGGCATTGGGATGCGCACGAGCGCCCAACCGGGCCAAGCGACGGTGGTTGTACGTAATGTCGAGCGTAAGATCAGCACGCTTGAGCCACTGATGGACACGTTCTGCAGCTATGCGCCGTATCGTTCCGCTAAGGAATACCGTCCGGGCTGCAGCCAGCGAAGGCATCTCTGCAATGATGCGATCTCCATCTCCACGAATGTCGATGCGCTCGCCATCTACGGTGAGTTCAAGGTCGGCAAGTACATCTAGTGGGGCATGCATGGGGCAGCAGGACGTTAAGATAAAAGCATCGGAAGGACGTTGCACTTCGTTCGTGCATGAGTGCAAACGCTTTAGCTTTCATTGTCGCGTGTGCGAATCCGTAGTGTACCGTTCATTTTCCACTTGGCATGGTCGGCACCGTCGCCCGCTTTGCTTGGCACCTGCACTTCAAAGTTGTCGAAGTCGTACGTAATCTCGGCGCCACGTCCGGTCAGTTTGTCATAAAGACCAATAGCGAGTTCGGGCCAGGTGCGCGTGTCTTCTTGTTGGTCAGCCATATCGAAATAGTTCAGGTTAAGAGAAAGCGTACACAAAGGAATCATGCATTGTGTTGGTATAGATGCATATCAGAGGGCCCGGTTCGCTTCATATGGTACGGCCTTGTAATGAACCTCTACACAACCTTCACGGTCTTGCTACATTGTCTGATCGTGTAAAAAAGCCTGGTTCTGGCACTAAATCGTTGCATATTGGTCTCCTCCTGATGGGCTGCATAGCAAACCCCACCCTACAGACGGCATTCATACCGTGTCTATCCAAGTAAATCAAAAGACACAGAAGACGAATCCGTCCCTGTGCGTGCGAGCAGTGCATGATGACGGGGGCGTACATGTTTTGCTGAACCACTTCATCCACTCGGATTTCAGGTGTTATGGGTACTTCTTCGCAGACAGTGTTGGTTACCGGAGCCACTGGATATGTGGGGGGACGCTTAGTGCCGTGTCTGCTTCGTGCGGGCCATCGTGTGCGGTGCTTCGTGCGCGATGCCACCCGATTGCGAGCGCAGCCCTGGCATGACCAGGTAGACGTTGTTACCGGCGATGCGCTCAAGCCTGATACGCTCAACGGGGTGTTCAAGAATGTTGATGCCGCATACTACCTGATCCATTCGCTAGGCAGTGGATCCGAGTTTGCCGAGCGAGACCGCCGGGCTGCCGAGAATATACGCCGGGCTGCCGAGGCGGAAGGCGTAGCACGGCTTATCTACCTTGGCGGCATTCGGCCCAAAGGGGCGCAGCAGTCAAAGCATCTGCAGAGTCGGATGGAAACAGGCGATGTGCTTCGCGAGGGATCGATTCCAGTTACCGAGTTTCGGGCGGCGGTGATTGTCGGATCGGGCAGTCTCTCATTTGAACTCATCCGGTATCTTACCGAGCGGGTCCCCATTCTGATTTGTCCAAAATGGGTGCGTACCCCCACCCAGCCCATAGCCATTCGTAATGTGCTGCAATACCTGGTCGCGGCCCTGGAGCAACCCAAAAGCACAGGGCGCACAATCGAGATTGGAGGATCCGATGTGCTTACGTATGGCGATATGTTCGAACGGTATGCTCGGGTGCGCGGATTGCAGCGTCCGATTATAGATGTCCCGTTTCTTACCCCGCGGCTGTCCTCCCACTGGGTGGGGCTTGTCACGCCCATATCGAACCAGATTGCGCGTCCACTTATCGAAGGACTCGATAACGAGGTCACTGTCGATGACCCTACGGTAGCGCGCCAATTGTTTCCGGAGGTGCGTCCGATGTCGTATGAGGCAGCTGTGCGACTGGCCCTGCGCCGCTATGCGTCGAACGACATTCCCACCGTCTGGAACAGTGCCGTGTCATCCCATCCCGGCGGACGCCAAGTGAATACGACGCTTGAAACAACCGAGGGAATGATCAAAGAAACGCGCCAGCTGCAGGTTCATGCGGATGCGGGCACAACGTTTCGTGTGATTGAAGGGCTTGGCGGCGAAACAGGCTGGCTCTTTGGAAATGCGCTTTGGCACTTACGCGGGTATCTTGACCAGTTGCTAGGTGGCATTGGATATCGGAAGGGACGTCGTCATCCTACCGAACTCCGCGCGGGCGATACGGTCGACTTTTGGCGCGTTGAAGCAATCGAGCGGCCCCGGCTGCTGCGTCTACGCGCCGAAATGACAATGCCGGGACGCGCGTGGATGCAGTACGAGGTGGAGCCTCGCGGCGCAAACGGCGCTGTGCTTACGCAATCAAATTATTTTGAGCCAAAGGGATTGTTGGGTACCCTGTACTGGTACCTCCTGGCCATTCCCCACCAGATCATCTTTTCAGGAATGCTCCATGCGCTGCGCGAACGCATCGAAAAGAAGACTCACGCTTCTGTGAATGCATAGTTGCGACCTCGCAAAAGACGGGCTATCTGGCGGTGCGCAGCCCGCGTTCAGGTATGCATCTCTATGAATCCACGTAGAGCCGTATTCACGGCGGTAGGACGTTCAACCACAACCGCGTGTCCGGCATTCGGAATCGTGAGAAAAGTAGATTGAGGCAGCCGGTTGGCAATGCGTTGACTGTAGTGCACGGGCTTGAGCGTGTCTTTCTCTCCGCACAGCACCAAAGTCGGACAAGAAATGTGGGGCAAACGATCGGTTATGTCGATCGTGAGGAAGGCTTCAACCAAGCGAGCGAAGGCCGAGAAGAACTCGGTAGGATATTCCGCCATCCGCGTACGCCCTGCACGTACTGCGCCAGGATTTGCCTCCAGAAAAGACGACGAGTAGTTGTCGGGGATGGTGGCAGTGTACAGGTGCTCTGGACTGGAGCGAGCGATAGCAGCCCAGGCCTCGGTTTGGCGACGCAGCCGCGGCCCGACCTCACTCACGGCACTGATAACAGTAAGGCTTTGCACACGCTCGGGGTAGGCGTCTGCAAAGAGCAGACCCACTTCGCCGCCGTACGATGTGCCCACAACGTGGCATGCATCAATGCCGAGATGGTCAAGCAGGGCCCGAAAATCATCCACGTGGTCACGCAGTGTGATCCGGTCCGGCTTTTCACTTCGGAGTTGTCCGCGCATATCATGCAGCACGCACTGGTAGGTGTCAGACAGCACCGACGTTTGGGGCGTCCACGACGCTGTGGTCATCATAATGCCGTTCAGAAACGCGACAGGAGGGCCCTTGCCTGTTGTTTCAACGTGGAGGGTTACGTCGTTGCAGGTTACGTTGGGCATGGGGCCAAAAGAGTCAGTTCATCATCCAGAGGGATCCGTTCAGGAGGGTGGCATACATCACCCACGCCAGATACGGCAGGAGCAGAAAAGCCGACCAGCGGTTGATTGGGTAGAACCGTTTAAGCGTCCACCGGATGGCAAGCAGGAGCGTGATAATCACCACCAGCCCGCCCCCAATCGATTGCATTCCAAAGAAGACAAACGACCAAGCGCCGTTCAGAACGAGTTGAAGCCCAAATACGGCACTGGCCGTTTGCACTTCATCCGTCCACCCGGTGCGAAGCACCAAAAACCACGCAATGGCCATCATGGCGTAGAGCGTGATCCAGACCGGAGCAAAGAGCCAGTCGGGTGGAGTGAAAAAAGGCTTTTCAAGCGTCGGATACCAGGTTTGGACCGGTTCCTGAGTGGCGTATCCCGCAAGCGCTCCGACTCCCTGACACACGATGAGTGTTAACAGCAGAAGCCAGGCATCGCGCTGGCGGGATGAGGTAGGGGCTTCAGACATAGGCAGGGCGGCAGATTGAACGGCTACGATACAGTTCCGTCGAGCAGGTCGCGGTAAAAGTCAAGCGTTTGTTCAGCAATGGCCGTCCAGCTAAACTGCTCCACAACACGGGTACGAGCAGCATCAGCCATGCGGGCGCGGCGATCAGGATCGGCCATGAGCGTATTTACGCCGTCAGCCAGTGCCTGTGAGAAAGCATCAGGGTCTTTGGGATCAACGTCAGTTCCTTCGTCCGCTTCAAACGACACAAGCACCCCTGTTTCGCCATCGACAACTACTTCGGGGATGCCCCCTACGGCAGAAGCCACTACAGGCGTGTGGCAGGCCATCGCCTCCAGATTGATGATGCCAAACGGTTCGTACACCGAGGGGCACACAAACAGCGACGCCTGCGAGTACAGCGTGATGACTTCATCTTTTGGAAGCATCTCGTTGATCCAGACAATGCGGTTGCCCGATTCGGCCTGCGCATCTTCAACGAGTGCCGTCATTTCAGCGGCAATCTCATCGGTGTCGGGGGCGCCTGCGCACAGTACGATCTGCACGTCATCGTTCATGTGGTGGATGGCCCGCACCAAATGCAGAATGCCCTTCTGACGGGTAATGCGCCCTACGAACAGCACATACGGCTGATCGGGGTCCACATCGTGCTTTCGCAGCACGGCATCGTCCGGACGCGGCTGATACTGGTCGATGTCAATCCCGTTGTAAATGGTGCGGATGCGCGAACGGGGCACATCGTACAGATCGTGCACATCGTCTTGCATAGCCGAAGAAACGGCAACCACACCATCGGCATTTTCATAGGCGGTGCGCTCGACCCAGCTCGATCCGTGATAGGCGGTGCCGAGCTGCTCCACCTTCCATGGACGATGCGGCTCCAACGAGTGCGTGGAGAGCACCAGCTTGGCTCCGGTAAGTTGTTTGGCCAGACATCCAGCCAGATGCGAGTACCACGTGTGCCCGTGTACAATGTCGGCCTTCTGCACCGATCCGGCCATGATGACGTTGCGGGCCATCGCATCCAGAAATTTCTTGTGGCGCGGGTCCTGGTGAGGCACCTCGGAGGCGGTAATGCCCTGAACCTCCAGGTTTCCTCCCGTAATCTCCTGCTCGCCAAAGCTAAGCACCTGCACATGATGCTCGCCATCGTCGGCAGCAGCCATTTCGCGGGTTAGATACTCGACATGCACGCCCGCTCCGCCGTATACGTTGGGAGGGTACTCGTTGGTGAGGATGACGATGTTCATAAAAGGAGGGTTGGGTATGGAGGAAAGTAAGCGGTGAAATGTGCGCGAGAGAGAATTAGATCACCGTGTCGTCCGGAATCACGGCGTTTTTGGGGAGAACGACCACCCCGTCACGGATCATGTAGTTCTCGCCCTCGGCTTCCTGCACATTGTCGCGGTTTTTGATGATGCAGCGCTTTCCGATGGACACATTCTTGTCGATGATGGCCCCCTCAATGTATGACTCTGCACCGATCCCGGGAAGAGACGGTCCCTCACGACGCCCGATGCCTGTGTCGTCTTGCCACGGGTAGTGATCGGCCCCCATGAGCACGGTGTTTTTCAAGGTTGTGTTTTCTCCGATGTATGAGCGAATGCCCACGACTGAGTTCGCAATCTGGCTATTTACGACAATGCTTCCCTCTGCAATAAGCGAGTTTTGCACGTAGGAGCTTTCGACCTTGGCCGGAGGAAGCATCCGGGCATTGGTGTAGAGCGGGCGGTCGGGGTCGTAGAGATCAAACTCAGGCTTATTTTTCGCCAGCATTAGATTGGCCTCGAAGAACGACTCAATTGTGCCGATGTCGCTCCAGTAGCCTTCAAACGGATAGCTAGCTACACGGTGGCTGTCGATGGCCCGCGGAATGATGCCTTTTCCGAAGTCATGGTCTTCGGGATAGGCGTCGAGCATCTCCCGCAGTAGGCCCTGATCGAAAATGTAAATACCCATAGAGGCCAGATAGATGCGTCCCTGCTCTTCCATTTCGGGAGCGACGGGACTGCTTTTTCCGTCGAGCTCATCAGACGCAGGTTTTTCGGCAAATTCGGTGATGATCTCATCTTCATTGGTCTTCAAGATGCCGAAGGCCGGCGCCTGCTTAGCCGTTACTGGAATGGTGCCAATGGTGATGTCGGCATTGGTGCTGTGGTGGTGGGCCAGCATCTTGCGGAAGTCCATCGAATACAACTGGTCGCCCGATAAGATGAGCACCTGCTTGTGGCGGTAGCCTTCCATGTGGTCCAGGCTGCGCCGAACCGCATCGGCGGTACCCTGAAACCAGTCGGTTGACGACGGGGTCTGTTCAGCGGCCAGCATCGTGACAAACCCGTTGCTAAAGCGGTCGAAGCGGTAGGTGCGTGCAATATGGCGATTTAGGCTGGCCGAGTTGAATTGGGTGAGCACAAAAATGCGCTCGATGCCTGAGTTCAAACTGGTCGAAATGGGCACGTCGATCAGTCGGTAGCGCCCGGCCAATGGAACAGCGGGTTTAGCACGCAGCTTTGTTAGGGGATACAACCGGGTTCCGGCGCCTCCTCCCAGAATTACGCTAAGGACGTCCTTGGAGATGTTGCTCATAACAGGCGGGCGATCAATGAACAAAAGTATACGGGAGCGCTTTCTGTAACATCCGAAGCAGAACGGTCAGGAGCAAGCCTAATGTGAAAGAGAAGACATTTTGTTACGTTCGGTTTGAGACCTGTCCAAAGTGTTTCTGTGTGTGATCAGGCGCTCGTTGAAATTTCGCGGCACCACACGGAAGCTGCTTCGTGTATGTGATGTGATTCCGTATACTCGCGCTCCGCTGGTTATTCGATTGTTGCTATGACGCTGCACACGCTCTTTGTTGTATTGCACATCACCACTGCTGCTGCCTGGTTTGGGCTGGGGCTTCGGCTGGCTGGAAAAGCACGCACGGTGCTCTCCCTTGAGGGGAACGCTGCCACTGCGCTAGCCAAAGACACCCAGCGCACCGTCAAGTGGATGAGCGGCTTTATTATACTGACCGTCGTGTTTGCGTACACTTCATTCTTCATTGGGGGCGGCTTTACGGGCTATCCGCCGCAGTATCATGCCTCGCTGACGTTGATGTTGGTGCTGATGGCCGTGCAGTTCTTTATTCACTGGTCATGGAATCAACTGACAAACATTGTGACCAACGGTGCTTCTCCCACAAGCAAAGAAGCCGACAGCGCCCGCAAAAAAGTAGCCATTGGTACGGGCGTAGGACACCTCTTGTGGGTGGTGCTGCTCGTTCTGATGTACTTTGACACGCTTGTCCGTCCGTTCTTTGTGTAGCACAATGTAAGGAGGCAGCGAACAGAGCGTTAAAACCCAATAGCCTGTCAAGGCGCACCTCGTGCAATGAATGCCCCGTCAAAAGAACTGGGTAGTGCATCGCGTACGGCAGCGGCGTCATTTCGGCTTGGAAGCGGGCCGAGCCGTACGCGGTAGTACGGGGCTTGCCACACAATGCGTACCGGCGGCTCGTTGGTGTCGGGGAGGGCATCGGGGCGCGCGTCGGTTGTGTGCCACCACGAAACAACCTGTTCGCGAGCCTGCTCGGCGGCATTACGGCTGTCGGTCGTAGCTACCTGCACGAAGAAGGGACGCGCAGGCATCTCTGCCTCCGGTTCCGCCTCGCTACCCGTTGTCGACTCAAACAGCTGGCATCCGGCTATCCCGCTCATCAGAAGTCCCGTGAGAATAAACAGAAGCAGTCGGCGATACATAGGCTCACAAGAATATGTTAAGTGAACGAATCGGCTGCAGCAGGTGTAAAAAGATACACAAATGCGCGCAGAACAAGAGCGAGCCGCTTGTTGCGTTTGATTCTAACCGCAACAGGTTGCATATTGGCGTGCTGTAACGCATCACAATGCATCTGCTACTCATCAAACCCCGCTGCCGACCTATGCGTCCTCCTATGTCTACGTTCCGAGGCCCTTTGTGGGCTATTCTTTTCTGCCTTAGTGTAGCGCTATTGCTAGGTAATGCTACCACGGCGACTGCACAAGAACGCGATAACGAAGAGCCTCGTGTAAGCCCGAATGCCGAGGTGCATCAAACCATTGGCACCACCGAAGTCCGCGTTACATACGGACGTCCGTCGGTGCGTGATCGTGTCATCTTTGGCGACCTGGTACCGTACGATGAAATCTGGCGTACCGGAGCAAATGAAGCGACCACCATCACGTTTTCCGATCCGGTGTACGTGGAGAATGAGCCGGTAGAGGCGGGAACCTATGCGCTCTTTACCATACCCAGCGAAGCAGGGACTTGGACGCTCATCTTGAACGAAGAAGCCAACCAGTGGGGAGCATATGACCACAATGCCGATGCGGACGTGCTGCGCACCGAGATCGCTCCTGAATCTACAGCCCATCACTATGAGCTGATGACGTTCAGCTTCTCCCAGGTCGATGATACCATGGCTATGCTCAGCATGAAATGGAACGATACCCAACTGCCCATTACGCTGTCGCTCTCTGAGCAAACCGATGAAGACTCATCATCCGCCCTCGACACCAAACAATAGTCTGTGTTTTACATGTTGCGTGTGTTTGCTATACTAAGTGGAGGGGTTTTCCTTGCTGCATGGCTCGGAATGGGCTGTAGTCCGGAGCCGTCCACATCGCACCCAGCAGACAACATAGACGCGTATCTGGATGCTGTCATTCAAGCGCACGGCGGGGCGGTGCTCGATGCCGCTACGGTGTCGTTTACGTTTCGCGAGTATGAGGTGGAGTTGCAGCGCGACGATGGTGTGTTTGAATACCGTCGTAGCTTTACGGATACGGACGGTCAGCGTGTTACGGAAGGCATCACAAACAACGATGTGTATCGCGTGGTCGAAGGCGATACCCTCTCTTTAGATGCCGAAGAGCGGTCCGAGATAGAAACAGCGGTGAATGGAATTGCCTATTTTGCACTGCTGCCGTATCCACTCCAAGATCCATCAGTGAACGCTACGTACGCAGGACCCGACACGGTTCGAGGCGCTGCGTATCATCGTGTTGGCGTGGGCTTTGACGCGGAGGCTGGCACAGATTATCAGGATGAGTTCATGTACTGGTTTGATGCCGATACGCATGCGATGGATTATATGGCCTACGCATTTGGCGTTGGTGGTCCCGAAGAAGACCAGGGCACTCGCTTCCGTGAGGCGTATCGCGTTCACAATGTTGAGGGGGTGCGCTTGGCCGACTACTACAACTACACGGTTGAAGACCTGCCTATCGATGAACTGCAAGCATACCCCAACTATCTGGAGACCGACACATTGACTTTTGTATCGACCGTCGATCTCGAAAATCTTCGGATCACACCCCTCAACTGAAAGGCAATTAGTCAAACGGCTCGGCCAGCATTTGCGTGAGCGTGTCAATGCGCTCCTTTGAAAGCAGAGGCTCAATGGCCTGAATGATAAGGCTTACACAGGTGGCTCGGTACATGAGCGTTTCCTGGGGCTGTCCGTTTCGGGCCGTTTGGCTTTGGATTTGCGTATTTAACAGTGTCCAGTGGCACTTCATTTCTAAATACTGCACCGCTAGCGCCTGATTGATTTCCTCCACCTCATCTAAGTCCGACATGGTTTGGACGATGCGGTTGCGTAGCCCCGATGCGTAGGCTCGGACTGCGCGTTTCTGGGCGGTCGTTCCCCCATCCCACTGCGCCAAAACACTTTTCCATTGCTCATCTAATGGATCTTTCAGCGCATCCTGGATATGTTGGTGGCGCATGGCGACATCATTCGATGGAGGAGCAGAGGGCTTGGCTTTAGGCATCGGGAACGGAAGGTCAAAAAGTGAGCGCGGTTGTATTACAGAAGTCTGTACCGGCGTTGAAGCAACCAGAGCATTAAAAACACACAGAGTAGTATTGAGCAGCGGCGCAAATGCTGCAGCGTTCAGACGTATATGCCGACTTATTTACAGTCCGGCACGGATGTGTCAGATCCGTAATTGATGGGCACACGAGCGGCGCGTTTTTTCGTTATAGCAGTAGAGGTGTAAACTGCCCGCTCAAACTTTCCAAATGCTGAAACGTATTCTTTACGGTTAAGCAAGCCCCTACCGGCTATTATTAAACAGCGAACCTTGCCAAGTTATCGGGGGTACATGTTTTGGGTTGTATTTTCCATGCACCGCGTAATAGCGCATCGAAGCTGTGCCGTTGGTTAGGTTTGGCATAGAGATGCGCTATCCGCTGGCTTTTCTTGCATCAAGGATGCTACGTATTTATGTCTGAGTCGCCTTCTTCTGACTTTTCCCCCCAGGAACTTGTAGAGGCCTGGAACACAATCTGTGGGCTTCTTGACGCGACCGGACCGTCAGAGGCTATCGGGCGCGTTCAAACGCTGACGAGCCAACTTAAGGTGTTGGATCAGCGTGATGACATTCCAGACAATCTGGCTACGCTCAGTGAGATTGAAGAGGTGTTTGCGCGGCTCCATGAGCAGATGGCTGAGTTGCGTGAACGAAACGAACAGCTAGAGCGTCGTCTTGACGCGACCACAAGCGTAGGCACAGAAGATGTGTCTGGAAACGACCTGCTCGAAGCGTTGGATGCAGCTTCGTACGAAACAGCGCTCGATCGCATCAACACGTTGCAGCGCAAAGTCGACGAGATGTATGAAGAGCGGCAGGTCATCATGGAGGCCGGGCACGATACCGCTGCCGATCTGGTTGAAGCAGCCCGTGCTCTGCAGCGGGAAAATGATCGACTGAATAAATCCATCGAAGACCGGTC
This sequence comes from uncultured Rhodothermales bacterium, assembly GCA_964653015.1. Taxonomy (GTDB): domain Bacteria; phylum Bacteroidota; class Rhodothermia; order Rhodothermales; family Salinibacteraceae; genus Longimonas. The sequence continues at coordinate 19,763 of CAZZCI010000002.1, read as the reverse complement.
CACGCCTAGTACAGAGGTGCTTCAGGCGGCTTCTGCTATCCGGACTGTCTTAGGTGTGTCTACCATTGGCGAGGCAGAAACGTTTGTCAATCGTCTTGATGCGATTAGCAACGGTATGCGGCGCGCGCTGGACCACCTCGGGATGGATGTGCCTCAAGATCTCAATATCGACCGGGCCGAGGATGTCTTCTCGTTTCTGGAAGTATTGGAAGGCCAAATCGAACGACTCGCAAATGCGCCGCTCCCCGAAGAAGACGCTTTAGCGGCACACGAAACGCTCTCTGATATTGAGTCGGTGCTGGGCATCGCGTCAGCCGAGGAAGCGCGCGAGATGGAACACATGGTGCGCACTGTTACCGAAGAACTTTCGGCGCTTGCGAGAGAGCACGAGGTTCTCGAAGAAGCGGGTCTTACGGCTGAAGAGGCTGTTTCTATGATCGAAAGCATGGATGAGCAGCTTGACGATCTGTACGTTCAGCACGATGTGGGGGCCGATTCGCAAGCGTTGCCACCCGGCTTGCAAGAAACGCTGGGAGTCTCTTCTACCGATGAGGCGGAAGAGCTACTGCATCTGGCGCAAACCATGGACGATCAGCTTACGAGCCTGTACGAGGACCGAGACAAGCTCAACGAAATTGGGGTTAGCACCGTCGAAGAGGCGGTTCGGATGATCCAAGACATGAACGAGCAGCTGGTCGAGTTATATGAAGAGGTGGAGGCTCGGTCGGCGGCAACCCTGCTTCCTATGGAAAGCCAAGATACGTTTCAGCAGTTAGAATCGCTGTATGCGAACCAAGAGAAGCTTCAAGGAGAGCTCGGGGTGTCAGACCCGGAGGCTATCATTCGAATGGTTGAAAACATGAATGTACAGCTGGAGACGCTCTATGAGAAGCGCGATGCTACTCACTCCAACCACGAAGAAGGCACTGATGATAGCGAAGAGGCAGAGCAGATCATTCAAAGCATGGTTGCGCAATTGGAAGCGCTCTATGATGAAAAAGAAACGCTGATCGAAGAAGGTTTTTCCTCGCCCGAAGACGCTGCTGAGTACATTCAGGCCCTTCGCAACGAAGTTAAATCGTTGCGCGAGCACGAAACGGAGGCCGATGCCTCAACATCGGAGGCATGGGACAAACTAAAACGCGAACTCGATGTGGATCATCCACAAGAAGTGATCAATCTGTTGGAGTCAGCCACCACCTCGCAAGAAAGCAACGGGACTTCGGTAGCGTCCGCTTCATCTGAACCTTCCGCGCGCATACGATCGCGGATCGCTCCTGTATGGCAATCGGCCCCTGATGTAGCAGATGCAGATACGCTGTCTCAACTTCCAACTCATTCGACCCATGAGCACAACGCATTGTCTTTTGGAGTGATTGAAGTTGATGCTGATGGATGCATACAGCAGCTCAACAACGCAGCATATGCCCTTCCTCTGTTCGATCGACTGCGCTCCATGGAAGAAGCCCACGGACAAGACTTTTTCTTGGAGATAGCTCCCAGCACAGCTACCGATACGTTCTACGGACGCTTTTATGAGGGGCGCCAACAGAGGCAGCTTAACGCTCGCTTTCCTCATTGCTTTACAGAAGCCGAACGCGATCCATTTGTCGCGTTCGTGCATCTGTACTACCATGCTGATTCGGATACATACTGGATTCTTCTTGCTGCGCCCTCTGCGCGCTCTTAAAGCGCGTTGCCTGTTCACTGGCTTGTGTACGCTCGCCCTACTCCGCCATGAGTGACGATTCAACAACTTCCGACCTGTTTTCTTACTTAAAGCAAAAGTCGTCCGATGCGTCAGCCTCCGACCAGCTGATCTCTAAAGAGGAGGCGCCGGATGAGGAAGAGCACGCAGATGCTTCCAGTCCCTCGGAGGAAGAGCGCACAGAAGGAACGTCCCCCTCGGCACTCGACTTCGACGACCCTGCCGTTGGTGAAATGTTGCGCGATGCCTCCGATGAAGAACTGAACGCGGCTTCCTTCGGAATCATCCGGCTCGATGACGATGGCATCGTGCAGTTCTTCAACGAGTACGAATCCAATCTAAGTGGCGTAGACCGTGAGGAAGCGGTCGGCCAAAGTTATTTCAATGAACTCGCGCCGTGTAGCAATAACCGCGTGTTCTATGGACGTTTTCGAGAAGGGTTATCTGCCGGGCAACTTGATGAGTACTTCACGTACACGTTCACATACAAAATGCGTCCTACGCTCGTGGATGTGCATTTGTACCGAGACGAAGCAGGCAACAACTGGATTATGGTGCGGAAGCGATAACACACGATAGGTGTGAGACAGCACTATGGACATCGCTGTTTTAGGAGGGGGCATTTCGGGGATCACAACGGCCACCACGCTTCACCTGCTCGGCTACAATACAACACTTATCACGGCGGCTCGCCTAGATACAGGGCTTGGCTTGCAAGCTCCTCAGTGTGCGAGTGCGTATCCAGCGGCATCGGTTATTCCGCATGCCGTGCGTATCCCACACGAGGCATTTCATCTACAGCAAAGTCAGCGGTGTTTCGACTGTTTTCGGGATGCTCCCGAGTGGGGCGTGCGCGTTCAGCGTCATGCAGAGCTTTTCGAGTTTCCCACAGATCGACCTTCATATGCGGCGGGCCTACGCAACCCAAAATGGTTTGAACAGGATGCTCAGCCCTTGGATAGACTCCCACAGCGTCGCAATGCACCGGGTCCGTATGGCTGGACGTTCGACATGACGTTTGTTGAGGCGCCCCGGTATCTTAGAGAACTCTATGCGCTGTATGAACAGATTGGCGGTACGGTGCAGCGGATGCATATCCGGCCCGACAACCGAAGCACGCTACCCGGAGATGTGTGGGTCAATTGTTTGGGATATGCAGCTCCGCAGGTGTTTGACGATCCCGCTCCCGCAACGTATCGGCATGGCTTTCTACTGCATGTTGCGCCTCCGGCTGATGCCGCAATTCCGCCGCAAACGGAGTCGGTAGCTTCTTACAATTATGCGCTTCAGCCCAACGCATATCCTACGCCGAGTGGAAACGGGGGCGGTATTTATTTTTATCCACGCTCTGATGTCTGGATTGTGGGGGGCACTAAACATCCAGCCCATGCCGATGGCACATATCAGGCATCGCTTTGTGAACCCACAAGGCGTGTACATGGCGTGGTGTTGCCCGCTGCTATGTGGTACACCAACGTCCGCTTCATCCGAAAACTGACCGGGGTAGACATTCAAGCGCGTCTGTTGCGAGTCGTTAGCGGCCTCCGTTATCTGCGTGATCCGGAAGGGGAGGGGGTACGACTAAGTTGGGAGGAGAATCAGGAGCGTCCCATCATGCACAATTATGGCCACGGTGGAGCAGGGGTTACGCTTTCCTGGAGTTGTGCATTACAGGTGGCGCGGGTTTTGCGGGAGAAAGGGCATATGCCCGCTCTACCTATGGTGTCATGCGAAACAGCTTCGGCGCTTCAACAGACATTGGTTACACAGCGCGAGGCAACGCCGCAGGCAACCGTTACAGGTAACACAGAAATGGATTAACGAATCGATTTTTTGTTTTGCATCAACTTCTTGCAAAACAGTGCGTGTTTGCATATAATCTTTATGTGTCCCCCACAAAGGATGCATCGGCTTGTGGCCCCCTTGTTTTTGTCGCAAGCTTTGCTGCGTATCCCCCACTACGCTGTTATTTCCCCACCTTGTAATTTTCCCCTTATGAAAGATGCTGTTGATCAAGCCATCTGGCGGCTTACCGTAGCGGCTGGTCTTGTCAGCCTGGTTGTGTATGTTTTCTTCTTTGTGTTCTAACGGCCTTAATCACCGGCATGCGCTCACCCCACATTACAATGCGTATCTGAATAAACGCGCTCGTGTAATCCGTGTAAGATGTGCGCCCTTGGTATGAACTTGCTAGAGGCATTATCGTACGGGAGGTGAGCTAATTTCTTGTACGAATCAATGTGTTTATGAGTACCCTTCTTGTCGTAGGCGACCGTGTGCTTATTGAACCGCGCGACGGCGAACAGAAAACCGATTCGGGCCTTGTCTTGCCGGCGTCGGTATCGGCCAAAGACGAGGTGAAAGGCGGCCACATCATAAAGACTGGGCCGGGCTACTTAACCCCCAATCCAGAATACTCGGAAAGCGAAACATGGAAGCAGTCCGAGCAACCCATTCGGTATTTGCCGTTGGAGGCAGAGGCTGGTGACTTTGCCTTTTTTGTGCGCGAGAAGGCGGTGGAAATCCGGTTTGAGGGTACCGACTATCTGATTGTGCCACACTCAGCCATTCTCGCCTTGGTGCGTGATACGCCTGACGATGAGCTACCGTCGGACACACCCGACGAGGGGCGTTCAGACACAACCATTGATGATCTGTTGGATGATTGATCGATGGGGCTGTTGCACGCTCATGAATGGTACCACCAAGGGCCCTCCTCGACTGGCGCAGGGTTGGTGGGAGAATCCTCGGTGGGCGGAGACGCATGCGCTGTTGGACGGGGCGCAGTTTCCGTGCGCGGCAGGTGGGCAAGGTAGAGCAGATGGGCGGCATAGCGTCCAGCAGAAAGGGAGGGCAGTTCCTGCATGCGCGCCTGTGTACGGCGGCGTTCTGCCTCGTAGACACGTATCTTTTCGCGTACGCGGGCGGCTTCGGTGTCAAGGCGTTCCATACGCCGTGTAATGTAGCGCTGCAGGCGTCGTTCTTCGGCGGGCGAGAGTTGATCGGGAATCTCGCTGCCGTAAGACTGTACCAGACTTGAGCGCCACATCTGGATGCGCGCTTTTGTGGCGTCGGTTATGCGACGAAGGGGTGCGATAGCCTCGGAGGTGGCCTCGTAAGCTGTGCGAATGTTGTTGGCTTTCAGCTGGATCATATCGCTGTGCTGTACCCCATCCACAGCACCGACCTCACCAATAAAGTGATGCTTGAGGCAGTCGTAAAGGGCCTCATCTTGCACCTCTTGAAGCCGTTTGGCGCGGCGCTCTTCGACCGACGACTTCACTTCTTGCTTTTGATCGGATAACGTATTGAGCTCGCGCTCCATCGTGTTGATAAGCGCGGTGTACCGATCCGATTCATGACGGAGACGTTGCCTGCGGCGTGTGATGGGATGCTTTCGGTAGGCGTAGGTCGCTACTCCAAAAGCGGCACCAAGCGTGATTAGGGCGACTGCGGCGCCGAGCCACCATGAGGCCGCATATCCTCCTACAAGAGCAAGCAGCAATGCCCCGCCTGTCGCTGGGGCCCACCACTGGGCGATCTGTGAACGGGGAGCTGCCTGCTCACGGCGTTGGCGACGTTGTCGGGCTGCGCTACGATCGGACGCAAGGGGGCGGGGCGCTTCGTCATTGAGCACATCGACAAGGGGAGGCACCTGTTCGGGCGTGCGGTAGCAGGCAGCCTCTAACGAGCGAACAAGTCCCGAAAGGGTCTCTTCGTCGCGTAGCGCTCCAAACACCGGTGAGCCCTCGGGGTCGTAGAAGTCGCTATCTCGAAACAGAAGGTTTTCGCCGGTATCGAACCGATCCCAGAGCGCAGGGCGGTGCGCCACCGCCTGCAGTCCGGTATAGATAACCAGCCCGGCAAAGTGGTCTAGATGCATCCCAAAGTCGGCCTCAGTGCGATCGGGGTGCTGGTAGTTACGGTGCCCTACCTCAGGACTTTGCTTGCCACTAAGGGCAGGCACGTACATGGTATCATAGTCAACAAGACGAAGCGCTGGGCCGTTTTCGGTATCGGCGACGAGGATGTTGCCGTGCTGCAAATCGCCATGGGCAATGTCGGCGGCGTGCAGATCCTGGAGCAGGGCGGCCCAAACCTCGGCCAGGTGCTGGAGCGCTTCTGGATCGTTCGTATGCGCGCGTACCCACTCATTGAGCGATGTGCCTTCTACCCATTCCATTTTAAGCAGCGGAAACGAGTCGCCCTCAACGCGGATACCGGGTTGCTGGTAGTCGAACGTAACGAGTGCAGACAGGTCGTGCGTGTCGAGGTGCGCCGCAATAGCTTGGTAGCGCGCCTGTTGGTCGGGCACATCGGTTAAGAAGCATTTGGCAGCCCAGCGCTGATTGTGTTTGTCCGTGAGAGGAAAGACCACGGCAAAGGCGCCGCTGATGGGTTGGGGCAGCCCCAGTACGTTTGTGCGGGGCGTGGCATCCTGCAGAGTGGAGTCAACGAAGGCCGTATCCGGAAACTGAACGGCTTCCTGGTAGGCGCTGGGTGTTGGGTATCCGGACATGCAAGGGCAAGCGGTGGATGGGAAAAGTTAGGCATCGAACTGGATAACGACTACAGTGGTGTCGTCGTTATCGAGCCGGTTGGTGGCGCGTGCTTGGGTGGCTTCAGCGGCAAAGGTGGATGCGGTCCAGCTTAGCACGCGGCTGGGATCGGTACGCAGCAGCCATGCAGCAGCGGCATCGGTAGCCAGGACAATCGCGTCGTTCGGCTGCCAGGTACTGGTGTATGTGTCGAAGGAGGGGGCGGCCCCGTTAGTTGTCGATACGAGCGCAGGGCGATGATCAAAGGCATCGGGGTCAGACGTGGGCCAGGCCGTGTGGAGGGCGTTGTTACGTAGGTGAAGCAGTACGCTATCGCCACATGCGGCAGCCTGATACGTGCCGTTCTGTTGGGCCATGCAGTGCAAGTAGGTGGCGTGAGCTCCCTCTTGTGCTTTGGCGGCCACGTACCAGGGCTGTTCATTGATCTGGGGCGCGATCTCTTGACGCCATTCCGTACGCCATGCATCAAGGGAAGAGGGCGTAGGCACCAGTGTAGGCGTGGTACAAGCATTCTGCACCAGGATACGAGCCCAGTGGCGTGAGAATGCTGATTCGGTGGCCCCATCGGCTATAGCAGCGTGTACGGGCCAGTGATCACTCTGTACGAACGCGGCATCTTCATTTTCGTGGGACGCATGCCCCGATTTAGGAAGGCTTAAGATGTGGATGGTAGCAGCAGCCATACGAAGGACGAGCCGATGCAGAGGCTTAGCGCAAGTTGCTGGGGCGCGTCCCAATCTCTAGAAAGCGCACCAGAGCCACCGGGTCGGCGTTAAAAACGAACCCGCGTGTGTCAAGGTTGACGGTGTAGCCTTCCTGTTCTGCGGCGGCACGCATTGAAAACGGGAGGGTGCTTGACATCTGAAAGAGCGTTTCGGCGTATTCATCCGTTGGGGGAAGTTCGCCCGGAGCAGAGGGAAGTTCTGCAGCAGGCGCCTCTGATGAAGACAGGTGGACGTTAAAGAGCAACACCTCGCCATCATCGGTAGCAAAGCTGCGCAACTGTTGGGCATAGCGCAGGGGTTCGCCATCGGTGGCTTCGCCGTCGGTTACATTCAGCACGACCGGCGGAAAACTGCGTGGGTGCTGGTCAATCCAGGTGCGTACCGACTGTGCAGCCAGGTCGAGTGCCTGACACATGGGAGTGCCGTTTTTCGCTTGGGGATCGAACCAGACGGGCACCTTTACGCGGCGCTCTTCGGAGCCTCCATCGCCTGTATCCACCGTACGCAGGCGTTCTTCCATGCGTCGGGGCCGCTCGGCTAAGTGACTGATGGGCACCAATCCCGTACTGTTGTTGGTATGCTCAGCAGGTTCAATGAGCGGCTGCACGCGTTCGCCATAGCCAATCACACCGATATGAAAATAATCGCGCACACCATCTTCTTTGGCACAGCGTAGTACCAGGTTTTGCAGGAGACGGTTTACGGTGTCGGCTAGCACGCGTGCTTTGCTTGGAGCGGCGTCGCCCTTTTGCTCGGCCCCACCAAAGCGGTCTTGCATTGACGCTGACTGGTCGAGGAGAAACAGAAATGCAGTGGGTTGCTCGCGGCTGATTTCAGCAGAGTAGGCCATAAGAACGCAGAGGGAACGGCACAGTGAAGGGAGGCGACGTGGTGAGAAATCGGTAGGTGTACGAAAGCCTACAGGTCGTCAAGCATTTCACGCGCTTCCGATTTGTGCGACTCGTCATCGGGCTCCTCTGAAGGCATATCTAACAGAATCTCAAGCTGCTCGCGTGCCTTCTCCGGCTCATCCATCATTTTGTACGTGCGAGCCAGTTCGATGCGGTGCAAGATGCGATCATCGATATCGATAGCGGCCAGGAAATCGTCAACGGCTTCGTCGAAGGAGGCGTCGGGGAGTCCGCCATAGACGGTGCGCACGACAGCGCGCGATACGCGCCCGAGGCTGGCCACCTCGCGGTGCCACTGTCCACGAGCGTGATAAGCGCCGTCAATCTCATTATTTTCGTCGAGTTCGATCGCGCGGTCAGCATGGTGTTTTACGGCACGCGATCGTTCGATTTGTTCGCGCGTGCCTGCATCCAGGGCCAGGCGTCCTTCAGCCATAGCACGCGAGAAGTGCGCCAGGCCGTTCGTGTCGTCGGCCTCAATAGCCCGTTTAGCGGCATCCAGCCCCTGCTCAAACAGCGACCGGCGGCCCTGGTCCTGTCGCTCGGCAATGTTTACGATGGTCGCAGAAAGACGCCACAGCACCTCAGCGTGTTCGGGATAGTCGTTTTCGAGCCCACCGAGTTTGGTAAAAGCGTTGCGGAAGTCCCCTTCGGCGCGGAGGTCATCGACTTCGATAAGTCGCTCAACAAGCTCCTCATCGTCGACATGACTGAGGTCAAAGTGCTGACCTGCAGCCCCAAACGGAAGCAGAGCAGCAAGCACGAGGCTCAGCACGGAAGCGCTAACAAATCGTAGGGGCGACATAGCACCAAAGGGTTGATACAAAACGTCATGACGTGGGTATTCCGACCCTGTTCGACAGGGCACGTTCCGCTGGTGAGGCCACGTTTTCGTTTCGTTCTTGTTTTTTGAGGCGTCGTAACGTGTAATTCCACGTTCCGGCGCTTTGGTGAAGGTAGAGTGCGATTAAGGCACCGTCGTGAAGCGTGATTTCAAAGTTTACATCGCGCTTGCCGCCCCACCATCGTATGTGCTCGATGCGCGTTAGAGCGATGTGTCGTGTAGTGCGTCCGGTCCAGCGCCAGCCCGTAAGTTCAATGTAGTCTGGATAGAGGTGGGCGTATGGACGCCAGAGCGATTGGCCAAGAATAAAACAGGGGCTTGACAGAAGCGGAGATTCTGTATCGGTATGCATGCAAATGAATTACGGTGAAACGTACACGCAGGGTGGGGAATGCGAAGCCGCATCGACGTGTTAGCTTGCAACTTTTATTCCAGCTTACACAGTAAGGCGAAAAGGCCTACAGTTGCATCGTTGAAACAGCGGAAGGTATAGCGTCTGCAAGACCGGTTTCAAGTCTACTCCGTAAGATGCACGATGTATGTAGAAATTGCAAATGAATCTGTGTAAGAATGGAGGAGGCATCCAGAATGTGTCCGATCCTTTACGATGTATGGGCGTCGGCAAGGGCCTGCTCAGGGAGCGGCTGATATACAGGAGCGCCGGGGCGGCCATGCATAGCCTGGTGGAGCTGTAGTGAGAGCACCATAAGCACCAGGCGGGTACGTACATTGCGTCCGATGAGGTGCAGGGCTTCCTCAACACGAGTCACCATGGCTTCTAAGTCGGCATGCGGCAGGTTATCGCAAAACCTGGCAACCGCCTCAGCCTGGTCTACATTGACAAGGGGGGCGTCGTTGCCCAGCGTTTGGTACAGCATCAGATCGCGGATCCAGCGAATCATGAGGCGCAGCACCCCTTTCACGCGTTCGCGTCCTAGCTTCGCAATGGCATCCAGGTGGTCGTTCAAAGGGCCCACCTTTTGGGTGTACGACGCACGCAGAAAGTGTAAGACGAGGGCACGTGTTTCGCGGAGGTGCGTGCTTTCGGCGAGTTGCAGTGCGCGGCTGTACGATCCATCGGCCATGCGCGCAAGCATCGCAGCCTCGTCGGGATCCATCTGTTCACGCGTTTGCAGCGCCTGTTGGATGTGCGCAGGATCCAGCGGGTCGAACCGCACCTTCTGACAGCGCGATACGATGGTCGGGAGCATCTGATCAACCCGACTGGTGGTAAGAATGAACACAGTTTGCGCGGGCGGTTCTTCGAGCACCTTCAGAAAAGCATTGGCCGCGGAGGTGTTCATGTATTCGGCATCGGTAAGCAGTGCTACCTTGTACGCCCCCTCGCCCGGATGAAAGGTCATCGGCCGCACAATATCTTCCTTCATGCGGTCGATGTGGTACATGACCTGCTTGTTGGACGTCTTTTCCGGATTATCGAGCGAGGGCCGCCGCACGTAATCCACCGGAGCATAGGCATTTTTCCCCAGCCGCTGGATGCGGGCAGCCACATCGTCTTCGTCGGTTCCTTTTGGGAAAGGAAAAAAAACATGCACATCTGGATGCACCATGCGTTGGGTTTTTTGGCAGGCCAGGCACGCATCGCAGGCTTCAACGGTTTGCTCGGTGCACTGCAACGTGCGCGCCAGTTCCAGGGCAGCAGCCACGGTGCCCACCCCTCGCGGACCGTGAAACAGGTAGGCATGCGGTACCCGATCGCGCGAGAGGGTGCGGCGCAGCATATCCACTACGCGTTGTTGTCCAATGAGCGTTGACCAAGCCATACGAGGCGCTGTTTCTGCTAAAGTCGAAGAAACGGTGGGGGCGGATGGTAGCTAACATACCAAGGGCAAGGGCCAAATGGAACCCCATCAGTGGGCGCGTATCTGCACTCACTTCTTCTTCACGGCTTAAATAGGAACCAACGCGGGCCTATGATTCATAGAACAGAACTGCAATTTCAAATGGCGCGGTAGCTCAGTTGGTAAGAGCGTCGGATTCATAACCCGGAGGCCGGCGGTTCAAATCCGCCCCGCGCTACA
>CAZZCI010000002.1:0-8874 GCA_964653015.1 uncultured Rhodothermales bacterium | reverse complement strand
ATGCAGCGCGTCGTTGCACATCGCCTAGCAGGCGGTTCAGGGCAGTTGCACTACGCAGTCCAGCTTTGGGGCGAGGGGTGGCGTAAATCTCCAAGCTGACGGGGCCGCGAAACCCGTGGGCATGCAGTTGATCAAACTGCGTTTCCCAATCGATGGCCCCTTCGCCCAAGATCGTGTCCGTCCACTGATCGCCTTCAATGCGACCATCGCTGCAACGAACCAGCGTGATGCGTCCGCTAAGCGCCTCCAGGCCAGCGAGGACGTCTTCACCGGCGCGTAGCGCAGCCGCCGGATCCCACACCGCTTGCACATGCGAATGGTCGACCATCGCGAGGAGCGCAGCCAACTCCTGTCCACTCGGACACAACGAGGCGGGGCCGTTCTTTACGCCAATCAGCACGTCGTGCTCGGCAGCATGGGCGCCCGCTCGACGAAACGCATCGGCGGCGGTATCAAGGGCGGCTGTGTCATCGGGGGCAGCCGCAAACGGATCCACTACGATGCGGGGGCTGCGCACACGTGTGCAGAAGGTGAGCACTTCGGGCAGCCGGGCAAGGTCGTTGAGCCACATCACACGATCGTGTACGGGACCCTCAAAGAGCGCAGGCACTACGCTGCTCAGCAAAAACTCGCTTTTCTCCAACTGCTGCTGAATCTGCGGCTCGTTTACGTCGGGCACGCGGTCGTCAGGACCACCTACGGTACGCAACTCCACGCCCTGCAGGCCCCACAGTTGCGTGTAATGCAGCGCGCGGTTCAGGTTGGGTGTAACGGTGTCGGTGAGCCAGACGGGAATCATGAGCGAGCAGCGTAGAGCAAGTGTAGATGGTGAACCATGTAGACTACGATGGCTCAACCTATAGGAGGAGCACGGTGTTCGGCGAACTCTTGATGCGATGCCTCATTCAGTATCGAGCCCGCTGTTCGCCAACTCAACCTTCTGTTGCATGCCCGCTCCATCTGTGACGCTCAACGACATTGCCACGGCTGCCAACCGACTGCGTTCGGTGGTGCACCGTACCCCCGTCCATACATCGCGTAGCCTCAACGAGCGGGTAAACGCCACCGTGTTTGCGAAGTGCGAAAATATGCAGCGCATTGGAGCGTTCAAGATCCGCGGGGGCTACAATGCGCTCAGCCAGCTTACGCCCGAACAGAAGGCAGGCGGTGTAATTGCCTACTCGTCGGGCAACCACGCACAGGCTGTGGCCCTTTCTGGAGCGCTTCTGGGCATCGATACGACCATTCTGATGCCGCAGAACGCCCCGACAGTGAAGCTAGAGGCCACGCGAGACTATGGGGCTGAGGTGGTCACGTACGATCCCGACGAGACCGTGCGCGAGGAATACGGCGCACAGCTTGCTGAGGAGCGCGGCCTCACCCTTGTGCCGCCCTACGACGATCCCAATGTAATCGCCGGGCAGGGCACTGTAGGATGGGAACTGCTTCAACAGGTGCCTGATCTGGATGTGCTCTTGGTATGTTGTGGCGGCGGCGGACTCCTTTCGGGCTGTGGCATCGCTGCCGCTGCGTTGCAACCGGATTGCACCGTGATCGGCGTTGAACCCGAGGCGGGCGATGATGCCACCCGGTCGTTTCATTCGGGCACATTGCACACGGTTCAGAACCCCGATACCATTGCCGACGGTGCGCGCACGCCCTCGCTGGGCGAGTACACCTTCCCGCTTGTACGCCGCTACGCCGACGATATGGTTACGGTGCCCGACGCAGCCATTATTGAAGCGATGCGCTTTTTGTGGATGCGCATGAAGCTTGTTACCGAGCCCACGGGAGCCCTCGCGCTGGCAGCGCTCTTCTCGGGGGCAGTGCCTGGTCAAGGGCGGCGTGTAGGCGTTACGTTGAGCGGCGGAAACGTGGATTTGGAGCGCGCAGCGACCCTCATGGCAGACTGATGGCGATCTAATCTATCTTGTGTTGCATCCCTTCTCATCTACCCTCTGCTGATTCTGTGGCCTCCTTTTCTGACCTGCGTGCATACTTGAACTGTCTGGTAGATCGATACGAAGAGCCCTCGTTCATTGCAGAAGATCCGATTGGCATTCCACACGGCTTTGACGATCCGCGCGATCAGGCGGTTATCGGATTGTATGCCGCCTTGCTGGCCTGGGGGCGCCGCTCTACGGTCATCAACAAACTCGAAGAGTTGTGCGAGCGAATGGATTACCGTCCGCATGCGTTTGTTGTGGACTTCGACCGACACCACGATGCCGATGCGCTGGATGGCTTTAAGCACCGCACATTTCAGCCCGTGGATGCGCTATGGTTTACGCACAACCTGAGCGACGCAATCGCTCAGCATGGCTCTATCGAAGCTATTTTTGCGGATCACTTGCCCGATGATTCAGACCATCCCTATCCATTGGGGCCTGCCATTCAGGGATTTAGCACTACCGTGTTGACCATGAACCCTGGCACGCCGCAACGTCTGCGCAAGCACCTGGCACGCCCCGAAGCGAAGAGTGCCTGCAAGCGGCTCAACATGTACTTGCGGTGGATGGTGCGCCCGGGCCCTGTTGATTTGGGGATCTGGACGCGTATCCGTCCGGATCAACTGATGCTTCCGTTGGATGTGCATGCGGGACGCCAGGTGCGCGCGCTCGGCTTTCTTGAGCGCAAGTCTAACGATTGGAAAGCGGTACGCATCTTGACCGACGCGTGTCGCCAACTCTGCCCAGAAGATCCAGCACGATACGACTTTGCGTTCTTTCCGCCTGGGGCTCAAGACGAGCCGTTGGACGATGCCTTTACCGGCGATAATGCAGTACCGCCAAGTTCCTGGCCCACGGCGTGATAGCCGCGGTTTACGTACACAATGCCGTTCGCATGGTCGCGGGGCGTAATATTGGTGACCTCGGCCACAAAGATGGAGTGGTCACCAGCGGGGTACTGGTTGCGTATTTGTGCATGCAGCACAGCCGCTTTTCCGTCAAGAATGGGAATGCCGTGCGCATCTTGCGTATACGAAACAGGGCGGAACTGCTCGTCGGGAGAGAGGTCGGGGCGCGCAAAATGATCGCCAAAGGCCGACTGGGTCTCGTCTAAGATGTGGATGGCGCATCGTCCTGATTCAGTCAGTGCAGCATGCGACTGCGCGGTGCGATCTACGTTAAAGCTTACCAGGGGGGGCTTAAGAGATACGCTGGTGAAAGAGCCGATGGTAATCCCCCGAGGAGTCCCCTGCGCATACGTGGTAACAACTACCACGGGGGTGGGGACGTGGCGAAGCGTGGTACGGAAGGCCGAGCTTTTAACAGAAGCACTCATAAGAGGGGGGGGGCGACGGCAGAAAAACAGAATGGGCTTTATGCTTTACCCAGCCTGTTTGAACACGGAACTAGGTAGACGCAAAAAGGATCTTCAGGCATTGCGAGGAGCGGTAGCGACGATGCAAGCTCATGCTGTCAAGTTGGATAGAGCCGCTCAACCAACGAAACGAAATTGCCCCGTCGGTTGCAGGCTTCCTCCTCACGATGGCAACTCTGAACTATAACATTCAGGTGCGACAGCGCACTAAGAAAACACGTCGCGCACTTTGCTGAAGAACGACTTCTTGCTTTTCTTATTCTCGGGATTTGGCTGGAAGTTCGGGCTCGATTGCAACGCTTCGAGCATATCAATCTCGTCATTGGTCATTTGTTGCGGCGTCCATACGTGCACGCGAATCATCTGGTCGCCGCGTCCGGTCCCGTTCAGATCGGGCAGACCACGTTCACGCATCCGCAAGATCTTACCCGGTTGCACACCCGCGTCGATTTGAATGCGGGCTCGCCCTTTGAGCGTGGGGACTTCCACCTCGGTGCCAAGCGCAGCATCGGGAAAAGAGAGATACAGATCGTAGTAAATGTCGAGGCCGTCGCGCACGAAATGCTCGTGCGGCTTTTCTTTGATTTCGATGCGCAGATCACCGGCTAGCCCGCCTCGAATGCCCGCATTACCCGCATCAGAAATGGTGAGATAGTTGCCCTCCATCACACCCGCGGGCACCGTCACGCTAATGGTTTCCTCGCCTTCGTAGCGTCCCTGTCCGTCGCAATCTGGGCACGGGTTTTCGATGATGCGTCCTTCGCCATTACAGGCGGGGCAGGCCTGCACGTTTACAAACTGCCCAAACACTGAGCGCGAGACATTTCGGATTTCGCCGGTGCCGTCGCACTTATCGCACATTACATAGTTTTCGCCGCTCATGCCTCCCTCGGCACCCGTGCCGTCGCACGTTTCGCACGCTACGTACTTGCGCACCTTGATATTCTTCTGGGTGCCTTCGGCAATTTCTTTAAGCGTTAGCGGGAGCTTTACGCGCAGGTCGCTACCGGGGCGTCCGCTGCTGCGGCGAGAGCGTCCGGCGGCGCCTCCAAAAATGTCGTTGAAGGCACTGAAGATGTCGTTGATGTCTTGAAAGCCCGAGCTTCCGCCGTTTTGGCCTAGTCCCGCATGGCCGTATCGGTCGTAGCGGTGACGCTTCTCTTCACTAGAGAGCACCTCATATGCTTCAGCAGCTTGCTTGAACTGCTTCTCGGCGTCGGGGTCATCCGGATTGCGATCCGGATGGTACTTCATTGCTTTCTTGCGATACGCCTTTTTGATCTCACGCTGTGAGGCGTCGCGGCTTACGCCAAGAACGTCGTAATAGTCTTCAGGCATGGGGGGTAAGCGGGCAGGCAAACAAAAGTGAGGAGAGCACGTGGGGGCGTGCGTAATATATCGAGGTTGGAATGCGCAGGCACAGGGGGTTGTTCAAAAAAGTGCCCGTGCATAGTACCGTTCAAATCAGACCGTTCAAATCGAATCACTCAAGAGGCCACGACGACTTGGGCGTGACGTACAACCCGATCGCCCATGCGATAGCCGCGGCGCACTTCTTTGAGCACGGTACCGGGCTCTACGCCTTCAGGGGCTGGTTGCTGCATCATCGCGTCATGCTTTTGTTCATCGAACGGTTCGCCCTCGGCTTCGATGGGTTCTACGCCCACTTCTTTGAGGGCGCTGAGGAAGTTGCTATGCACAAGTGTGAGCCCATCGCGCAGGGTTTCATAGGCCGACTTCGGATCGTCGCTCTCTTCGAACTGCGTTGCGGCATCGAGCGAGCGCTGCAGGTCGTCGATAATGCTTAGGACTTCCTGTATAGCCTCTACTTTACCCGCATCGTATTTTTTGTTAGCCTGTTCGGTAAGGCGACGACGCGTGTTTTCGAGCTCAGCGGCTTTTCGCAAGAACTGGTCGTTGAGCGTGTCGCGCTCGGTTTCAAGCGCCTGGATGCGCTCTTCAAGCTCTTCAATTCGGGCATTGGCCTCTGGGTGTTCAGCGGATGCACCGTTTGGGTCGGTGTCGGCAGTGGTATCAGAGGCAGCAGGGTCTGGGGGGGTAGCAGGGTCGTTTAGCAAGGGATCTTCGGGGGTTAAAGGTGAAGTGGAAGCATCAACAGACGATGAGTGCGAGGGATCATCCATGTAGTCCAATACGGTTAGCTGGCGTCAGTAGAGTCAGGCTGGTTGAGTACGTTGGCCATTGCTTTCACAAGAGCAACAGCCCGGCGATAGTCCATGCGGGTGGGGCCAAGCAGGCCCAGTGTGCCTACGGTGTTGCCAAGCCGGTAAGGGGCCATCACAACCGAGTAGGCGGCCATTTCGTCGTGCTCTTGGTCGCTGCCGATACGCACATAGGTGTTTCCGTCGGCATCGGCATCGGCATCATCCACGTTTTCAAGGACCTCTACAATGAGGTGCTCGTCTTCAATGATCTCAAAAAAGTGGCGAACGTCATCGGTTTCTTGAAACTCGGGTTGGGTGAGCAGATTTTGGGCTCCCCCCAACTGCAGGCGTCCTTGTGCGGGTTCGCTAAAGAGCGGTGTCGCTTTCGAACGAACCAGCTCAACAATTCCTGTATCATCGTCAAGGGTACGAAGGCGCTCGTCGTGGGTGTCGCGAATGTCGGCTAACGTGAGTCCGGCTAAGCGCTCGTTGAGCAGGTGGACCACTTGGTCAATATCGGAACGATCGACCTCGTGCTTCTTCTCGAACGGAAGCGGAATGGTCTTGACGAGCCCCCCACTGACGTTCAACACAAAAAGCAGTCGTGGACCGGTGAGGGGGACAATGTCAAGACGTTCAAGCACGCCGGTCGAAAGGCGCGGGCTTAGTGCTACACCCAGCAAGTTGGATAGCTGGCTGAGCAACTGGGTGCTCTCGCGCAACATTTCGTCTGTATCGCTTACGAGCTGTGCCAGTTGCACTTTCAAGGCCTTGCGCTCCTCTGTAGAGAGACGCGGAGACTGCATGAGCTCATCCACAAAGGTACGGTAGCCCAGCTTCGTGGGCATGCGCCCGGCTGAGGTATACGGATGGTCGAGGTAGCCCATATCTTCCAGATCCGCCATGGTGTTGCGAATGGAAGCTGGGCTTAGCCCAATATCGTACTGCCGGGAGAGCGATCGAGAGCCCACCGGGCCAGCCGTGTCAATAAAGCGCTGCACGACCAACTCCAAAATGCGGCGTTCTCGGTCGCTAAGCGGCGGTCGATCGTCGCTCGGGTACGACGGCTCTGAAGAGTCAGGCGCGGGGCGTGTAGGCACGCTCATAGGCATCGTTACTTCAAAAAGAACGATAGCTTGCGAACTATGTCACGAATTATGGAGTGTGCAACGGGGCGCCGTTCTCTATGATCAATCAAGCTCTATGATTAACCACGCCCCCTCCACACAGCATGCAACACGGGTTCGTCTATCAAGTAGCGTGTGGGCGCGCTTCCCTTAAGGGATACGCGTTGAGGTATTGAGGCACGCCAGATGCCTAAAGGGAGCGCTCGTATAATCGTTTCGCAAAAAGGAAGGTTAGAGCGCCGCCACCGTTGCATTCGGTGCAACTTTTATCGTATCGTACGTACTTACGCATGCCAATGGGAGTTTCTTTTGCTTCCTTCGTCTGCATGTTCTGTAGCGGCTTTTTTGATGGTGCGTGGTAATGATATGCATTGCTGCGGGCTGTAGCCGCCCTTCGATGCTGCTCACCCCTGTCCCTAACGCGTCCATCCTATGCGGTTTCTTTCTACACTTTTGGCCAGTGTACTGGGTACACTGCTTGCCTTAGGTGCGATCTTCGTGTTTCTCATTCTTTTTGTTTTTGCGCTTAGCCTATCGGCCGACCCCACCCCATCGGTTGCTTCAGAATCGGTGCTCAAGATTGATCTATCCGGTCCTGTGCCCGAACGAGCCGCTTCTGACCCATTGGCCCAAGCTTTTGGGGAAGCCCCTAAGTTTGACCTCACCGATGTGAATAGCGCTCTCCGCAAAGCTGCCGCTGACGATCGCATTGAAGGCGTCTGGCTTCGTGTACGTGGTGCCGGATCTGGATGGGCGCGCCTCGGCGATATTCGTGAAAGCATTGAGACGTTCAAGGAAAGTGGCAAGCCCGTGTTTGCCTCGGGAACCGATGCCGGGATCAATGAGCAAGGGTTGTATCTAGCCAGTGCGGCAGATCATGTGTTCATGCCGCCCCTCTCGCCCTTCCAAATGAATGGCTTCTATATCACCCAGCCGTTCTTTGGTAATGCATTGGAGCGGTTGGATATCGAACCGAAGATTGTACGCGTGGGTGACTTTAAGTCGGCCGTTGAACCTTTCGAACGTGAGGACCTGTCTGAGGAAAACGAGCTTCAGCTCTCCGAATTGCTGGCGTCGCAAAACGATCAGTTTAACCGAGGGGTTGGTGAAGGCCGTGGACTTGGGGCAGACGAAATTCAGCGCATTGCGACTGAAAATCCAATCCTGGATTCGGAGTCGGCGCTTGAAGCAGGCTTGATCGATGCACTGCGGTATCCGGATGAGATTGAAGGGTTTATTGAGGACGAGCTAGGGGTGAGCGGGTCGCTAAATACGGTGCCGGTGCATCGCTATGCTAATGTACCCGCCAGCGATGCAGGACTAGAGGTGACGGCCGAAGGGTCGGTTGCTGTGGTCTATGCCGAGGGCAACATTGTGCCAGGCAAAAGCCAAGACGATCCGTTTGGCGGCACGGGGGCTTCAGTAGGATCCGAGACGTTTGTCGATGCCATTGACCAGGCCCGTACCAGTAGTGATATCCAAGCCATTGTGGTGCGTGTGAACTCGCCCGGTGGAAGCGCCGCAGCCTCTGAGGTGATGTGGCGTGCCATCCAGCGGGCCGCTGATGAGAAGCCGGTGGTCATCTCCATGGGCGACCTAGCAGCCTCGGGCGGCTACTACTTGGCCGTTGGCGCGAGCGATATTGTGGCACAAGAGAACACGATCACGGGGTCCATTGGCGTCTTCGGGCTGTTGTTCAATACAGGGTCATTTTTCGAAAATCAGTTAGGTGTGACGTTCGACGGGGTCGAAACGAGTCCGTACGCCGATATATACTCAGGCCTGAAGCCGTTTACGGGCGATCAGCGCGAGCGTCTAGAGGCAAGCCTCGATCGTACGTATGATACCTTCTTGCAGCGCGTTGCCGACGGACGTAACATGGAGCGGGCCGATGTCGAAGCGGTGTCTGCCGGACGTGTGTGGTCGGGTCGAGATGCTAAAGAAGTGGGGTTGGTTGATGATATTGGCGGGCTAAGCCATGCCATTGAGCGTGCCGCTGAAGCCGCCGAGATGGGCGAAGGGCCCTACCGCATTCAGATATTGCCCCGCCCGAAAACGTTCATCGAGCGCTTCAGTGAGTCGTTCAGCGCCAGTGCGCACAGCCAACTGATGCGCTGGAACACCACTCCGATTGAGCGCGAGTGGATCGAGCAGCAAGAGGCGCTGCAGCGCATGATCGGCACACACGGCACCATCCAGGCCCGCTTACCTGTGGATATCCGGTTTGAGTAAGCTGTCACGCACACACCCTGGCACCA
>CAZZCI010000001.1:29909-38276 GCA_964653015.1 uncultured Rhodothermales bacterium | reverse complement strand
TTGGGCACCGAACCGCTTCCTCCTTACGCAGACGCACACGGCACCCACTGTCCACGGTGGTAGATGCCGTGCGCTTTTCCAATCAGTTCATCGTCCACAAACGGCGTGTTGCGGCTCTTTGAATGAATGTCGGCCTCAGTGAACGTCCACCGCGTGTCGGGATCAAACACCGTGAGGTTGGCTGCGACTCCTTCGGCCAGCTCGGGCTGCGGTAATCGCAAGATGCGTCGAGGAGCCACTGTAAGCGCTTGTACGGCTTGCATGAGCGAGCAGCGTTCTGTATCCAGTAGCTCACGCCCAATAAGCCCCCACGCAGTTTCGAGCCCCAGGATACCGTTGGGTGCTTCAGTGAACGGAACGTCTTTTTCGCGTGGTGCGTGAGGGGCATGGTCGGTGCACAACACCTCAATGGTGCCATCGGCCACACCCGCCTTGAGGGCCTCCACATCGGCCGCACTGCGCAGCGGCGGATGCATCTTCGTATCGGCTGAAAAGCCCGACGCCTCCACCGCTGCATCGGTCAGGGCCAGGTGATGCGTGCACACCTCGGCGGTGACTGGCAGGCCATCGGCCTGGGCGCGGCGCACCAATTCCACCCCACGTGCTGTTGCAATATGTGCCACATGAACAGGCCCGCCCGTAGTCCGCGCCAGTTCGATATCGCGTGCGATCATCACCTCTTCGGAGCACGCCGGAATCCCTGGAATACCCAGCCGCGCCGACACCTCCCCCTCATGCATGTGGCCGTTGGGGTTTAGTGCGGGAGCCTCCATATGGTTAATGATAGGCCGGTCGAGGTGCGCAGCGTACTCAAGGGCACGCCGCATAAGCTGTGCATCGTACACCGGCGCGCCGTCGTCGCTGAACGCTACAGCCCCTGCTTCAAGCAACTGGGCCATATCCACAAGCTGCTTTCCCGCTCGCCCACGCGACACGCAAGCAATCGGGTGCACGGCCACCGGTCCGTTGGCTGCCTGCTTCACGTATGCAACCAGCGCCTTCGAATCCAGCGGCGGATTCGTGTTGGGCATACACGCCACTTCAGTGAATCCCCCAAACGCAGCGGCCTGCGTCCCCGTCGCAATGGTCTCCTTGTATTCGTATCCCGGCTCACGCAAGTGGACATGCATATCCATCCAGCCGGGCGACAGGTAACGACCCGAGCAATCCACACGGAGGATATTTTCGGGCGGATCAATGGAGGAGGCGATGGCTGCGATTTCTCCATCGCGGATAAGCACATCAGCGGCATAGGTCCGTTCGGCGTACGGGTCAACGAGCGTCCCGCCGTAGAAAAGCACATCGGAAGTCATGGCACATAGGGGCATGCGGAAGGAAAGGCGTCCGCATCCCAACATACAAGCCAGTCCGGTTGAATGCGATGCCTGACTCCGCTCTTGTGGGTGACACTCCCGTGAAGATACGCCCAACTATGTGTCTCAACACGTTTGTTGCATTGATGACGTAACGGAGCCGGCGCGTAGCCTACCCATCCAGTGCGCATGCGAGAGACCTCGCGGCGCGTACGCATTCTGACCAATCAATGCATGCTGATATTATGGCAACCTCTACCCAAGACCACGCAGAAGCCGTTCGCAATGCGGCCCAAGATGCGTTTGGCTTTGTGCCGAACCTGATTGATGAGTTGGCGAGCCAAAACCCTGCGGTCGCCGAAACCTACCTGAAGGCCAACGGCCACTTGAGCGATGGCGTGCTGTCGCCCGCCGAACAGCAGGTGGTGATTCTTGCTATCTCGGGCTACAACGACTGCCACTACTGCACCAAAGCGCATTCGGCAGCAGGCGCCCAAGCGGGACTCGACTCCGACACCATTCAAACGCTTGTAGACGGCGGCCTTCCCGATACCCCTCGCGCTCGACTTCTCACACGGGCAACCAAGCGCCTTCTTGGTAAGCGCGGCTGGTTGAGCGATGCTGACAAGGCCGAGTTTGAGGAAGCGGGGCTGACTACCGCCGCTCTCTATGAAATCGTAGGCCTGATTGGCGTAAAAACGATTAGCAACTACGTAAATCACCTGGCCGACACCCCGGTGGATCCGCAGTTTCAATAACGAGCTGGACGCGTTCTATCCCCAACATGCTGCCAGACTCGTAGAGGGTGATTTTGAGTCGTGGCAGTACCGCCCATCTTGGCATGCCTGTATGTGGTGCCAGGGTGGGCGTTTTTATTGTCATGAGAGGTGAAATGGCCTGTTGCGTCGCTGCCTTCCTCTATGCCCGATCAATAGAAGCCGCTTCCAGCATCGCGTTGAGCTCGATCATCGTGGCTGCTCCATGCACCAAATCATCGAGCGCCCGCATTTCATTGGTGCGCAGCACGAGCACCGGCTGATTCGGACACGGAATGCGCAATTGCCACCGGCACCCGTGTGAGCACGCACAGCCTTCCACAGACTCACATAGCGTCTGCAGTTTGCGCTGCATGGTGGGCAACACGTCGGCACATACCGAAAACGTGAGCTCGTTCATGTGGATACGAACCAGTCCGTCGGACGTACGCGCTACATGTCCGGCGTCGGTGGAGTATACAACTGTTGTATCGGGGGAAGCAAGCGACATATCAGCAGAACAGGCTACATTGAGGAGCACACAACCATTTATTTAGATTCAATCCAAACAAGTTGAGTTTCTTAACTAGTGCCGTGATCCCAATAAGGTTTGGTGAACCTGCGTAGCGCTCCTCCTCCGGCTGCCGATACGCATTTGCAAACAACCCAAAAAGGTTGTATTCTATTTTTACAACTTATTTTGGTTGTGGAAAAAGTGGCATGGATGATTTATACGCAGTACTTACCGGAGATATAATTCAATCGGAAAGAGGCCACGCTACTGAACCGATTGCGGAAGGTATATCTACTGCGCACGAGCAGATGCAATCCGCGTATGGTAGGGTTGCCCCCTATCCTGTTTCCGTGTTTCGAGGGGACAGCTGGCAACTCGTTGTTACCAATCCTACGTATGCGCTGCACATTGCTGTTGCCTTCCGTGCAGCCGTGCGCAGGCACGCTCAGCGAGATACGCGCGTTGCTATTGCGGTCGATACGGTCGATGCGCTGGACACGACCCAGGTCACTCAAAGCACAGGGCCCGCCTTTAAGCGTTCCGGGGAGATGCTTGATACACTTAAAAGGCCCTATCGAATGCGATGTGTTATGCCCGATTCGGCACCACACGCCGTGGGGCTCGCAGCTTCTGCACTGACTGACATGGCCGACCATCTGACCAGTCAATGGACGGACGCACAGGCGCAGGCTGTTTACCTAAACCTGATTGCTCAAGCCGCAGAGGGCACGGTATCACAACGCGAATGTGCTGCAAAGTGGCATCCGCAGCCTATTACACAGCAAGCGTTTAGCAAACATCTTCGACATGCGCACTGGAAGCGCCTCCAGGATGCACTGCAACGCTACCAAACACTCGTTTCGAATATCGCCCACATATCTGCTTGATACCAATGAATATCGAAATAGCTATCAGCCTGAGCATTTTCGTACTTGGTGCGTTCTTCGTTATCTACGGCGGAGGATGGTGGGTCGGGCTCATGCTGGCACGTTACGACAGCGCAATCAATGACGACGGGCTTCCCGGCGCGGGGCGCCTTATCGGCTATGCGGAACGAACGCTTATCTTCACCTTTGTGCTCGCCAACGCTCCGGCGGCCATCGGTTTTCTGGTCACGGCCAAGTCAATCTTCCGATTCGACAGTATGCAACGGGAGCGCGCCCACGCAGAGTATATCATCATCGGTACGCTGCTGAGCTTTGCCTACGCCGTGGTACTGTCTTACGTTATTCGACTGGGTTTGCAGGTATCGGGTCTGTTCTGACCGTCCCGTCGCACTTCATCACGTACGAGCGACATCCGGTACAGTGC
The DNA here is from genome assembly GCA_964653015.1 of uncultured Rhodothermales bacterium. Taxonomy (GTDB): domain Bacteria; phylum Bacteroidota; class Rhodothermia; order Rhodothermales; family Salinibacteraceae; genus Longimonas. Next base: position 34,383 of record CAZZCI010000001.1, on the reverse strand, counting down.
GGTTGAGGTCGGATGCTGCATTTCGTATCCTTCTAAAGCGTCCGTTATCGTTTACAACAAACCCACGTGTTGATGCGCATCGCTATACGTCACGGAGCCTGGGGGCTCTTGCTTGCACTGGTTCTGGGAATGAGCAGCGGGGCCGTACACGCCCAGCAGATCCTTGACCACGACGACTACGCTATCTGGAATCAGATCCACACGCAGACCCTCTCGCCCAATGGCGAGGCGCTCTTCTATGTGCTTGGCCCCGAACACGGCGACGATACCCTGCGCGTGGCTACACACGAGGGCACCCATCAGTTGGATGTGCCGCGCAGCGCCACCGACGCGCAGTTCACCGCCGACAGCCGCCACGTGGTTACACGTCTTGTGCCGCCGTACGATCACGACGATGATGATGCGCCCGACTCGCTCGCCGTTGCGCATCTCGAATCAGGGGATATGCAGCGCATCCCGCACCTTGACTCGTTTGGACTCCCCGATGACAACGGACGCTGGCTCGCCTATCACCACACCGACGACATAGAAAATGGCGATGAGAATAGCGATGCAAACGAAAACGAGAACGACGAGGAGCGCGACGATACCGGCACACGCCTCGTGCTGCAAGACCTCGACAACGACGACACGACCGAAATCGAGCACGTAAGTGCGTATCACTTCACCGATGCGGGCGACTGGCTGGTCTACACCACCGCCACGCCCGACAGCACCGGCGATGGCGTGTTTGCCCTTGCCACTGAGACTGGAGCAACGACGCCGCTCCTTGAAGGCCCTGGCACCTACAGCAACCTCGCGCTCGACGACGACGGCACGCAGGTGGCCTTCCTTACAAACCGAGATGATCTCGAGGCCGAAGCCATCGACGCCGATGAAGAAGCCTACACCCTGTATCACGCCACGCTCGGTGAGGAAGCCACGCTCATTGCCGATCTCGACACCGACGGGATTCCTGCTGACTGGTGGGTAAGTAAGCATGGAACGCTCTCGTTCTCTGACAACGGAAACCGCCTCTTCTTTGGCACCGCTCCGCAGCCCGACCCCGATACCACCGCAACGCTCTTAGACGAACCCGTTGAGGTAGACATCTGGCACTGGCAGGATGAGCGTCCACAGAGCGTGCAACTGAACGACCGAGAGCAGGAATTGCGCCGCACCTTTCAAGCCGTGGCGCACCTGAACGATGGCAACCGCATCGTACAGCTCGCCACCGAAGACTGGCCCAGTGTGAGCGTCGGCGACAATGGCAATGCCGGCCTTGCCATTGCCAATACCAACCGTCCGTATCAACAAGAAATGTCGTGGGACTTCCCGACCTATTACGATGTCTACCTGATTGATGTAGACACAGGCGAAGAGCGCCTCGCCGCGGAGGGCGTGCAGTATCCGGCCTCGCTCTCGCCCGAGGCGCAGTATCTGACGTGGTGGGACGGCACCGATGAAACGTGGTGGACACAGTCGGTCGAAGCCGGCAGTTCACCCATCGACCTGGGCGCGGCCATCGATGCGCCGCTTTACGATGAACAGCACGACCGGCCCATGCCACCATTTCCGTATGGATCCGCCGGATGGGTGGCGGATGACGAGGCGTTTGTCCTTTACGATCAGTTCGACGCGTGGGCAGTCGATCCCTCCAATCCGGAGGCACCGACCAATCTCACCGGCGGCATGGGTCGCGCAGAGGAGGTGCAGTTTCGCATCCGCCAGCTCGACCCGGAGGCCGACGCGATCGACCCCGATGAGCCGCTAATGCTGCACGCCTTCAACACCGACACCAAAGCCTCAGGCTACTACCGCGGCACGGTCGATAGCAGCGCGCCCACTGAACTCATCATGGACGACCGGCGCTTCTCATCGCTCACCCGGGCCGACGAGGCCGAGCGCCTGCTCTACCAGCGCGAAGACGTGCGCGAGTTCCCGAACCTGTGGACGACCGGCCTCGACTTCAGCGAGCCGGTGCAGGTCAGCGATGCCAACCCACAGCAGGCCGACTACCGCTGGAGCACCGCCGAGCCGATGTCGTGGACCTCACTCGTAGGGGAAGATCTCGACGGCATTCTCTACAAGCCCGACGACTTCGATGCGAGCGAGACGTATCCACTCATGGTCTACTTTTACGAGCGCAGCAGCGACAACCTGCACAACCACTGGGCGCCCGCGCCGCATCGCTCCATCATCAACCCCACCTTCTATGCCAGCCGTGGCTACGTCGTGTTTGTGCCCGACATTGTCTACGAAGAGGGCTATCCGGGCGAGAGCGCCTACAACAGCATCATGCCGGGCGTGATGATGCTTGCCGAAGAGCCCTACATCGACAAAGACCGGATGGGCTTGCAGGGCCATAGCTGGGCGGGCTACCAGATCGCGTACATGCTCACCCGTACCGACCTCTTTGCTGCTGCCGAGGGCGGCGCTCCCGTAGCCAACATGACGAGCGCCTACGGTGGCATCCGGTGGGGTACCGGGCGCAGCCGCATGTTTCAGTACGAGCGCACGCAGAGCCGCATTGGCGGTACGCTCTGGGAGTACCCAAACCGCTACTGGGAGAACTCGCCCCTCTTCTACGCCGACCGCATCGACACACCCCTGATGATGATGCACAACGACGAAGACGGCGCGGTGCCGTTCGAACAGGGCGTAGAGCTGTTCATGGCCCTGCGTCGTCTCGGGCAGCCGGCCTGGCTCATCAACTACAACGGCGAGCCCCACTGGCCCACGCAGTACCACCTGAAAGTGGACTGGCAGATGCGCATGCAGCAGTTCTTCGACCATTACCTCATGGACGGCGATGCTCCGGCCTGGCTTGAGGAGGGCATCCCTGCCACGGAGAAAGGCCGCACGCTGGGCTACGAAGTGGAGTAGCAACGAACTGCGTTATTGTATCGAATGGGAGTCATCCGTTGCGGGTGGCTCCCATTTTTTATTTTTCGGGATACGAATCATGTCCGCTCCGACGTATGCTTTTGCGCTATATCGGTACGCTGTTCAGTTTCTGGACGGAGCGTCATTTTGCACGGACATGAATCAACTTTACACAAGCCCATGCGCATTCTACAGCATTCCCTAATGTCGCCGCTACGCCTTGTCAGCGTGCTCCTGCTGTTTGTATTTATTGCCCCCGCACTTGTACAAGCCCAGTCCAGCTTCGACCTGCAGTTTAGCGACCGCGCGCTCGGCGCGTTGGAGCGCTCCGCCGAAGACGGCATCTCGCCTGAACGCTTTGCCGAATGGATGGTGGAGCACGGAGAGGTGACTCTTGAACTCGAGGGAGTGGAGGGCGAAATCTCCCCCCAGCTTATGATCGCCGTGTTTGACGGAGAAGGCCGCAAAGTGCAAAACGATACTCCACTGCGCGCTGTCGAAGGTCGCCACCCCCTTGGCGATATGGTTGAGACCCGTGAGGTCGAACGTTTGGTTAGACGGGTTATCACCGGCGAGATCCGGTTGGATACTGTGGAAAGGAGTGACGAAGACTTGTTTATCTCATCCGGGTCGGGGCGCACTCTTGCACCCTCGGTGCATGTTGCTGATGCTTTTTGGACCAACCGTTTAATCAAAATTGAGAACGACTATATTATTTTTGATACCTCTTGGGATAGAATTACTGAAGTAGAAGTGGGCGATCTTCTATGGTTTCAAAATTCCATGTATACTCCAACTATCCGTGAGGTAGTAGCTGTTAATGAAAGCGCTGCGGAAGTATTCTTTCTCAACAATATGTATATACCAAGTGATACCCTTTTCTCAGGCAGTCACTTTGTATCCACTTCAGAGGACGCCCTGCGCGTCGTCGCCGAGCAGAGCCGCGAAGCCAGTGCCCGCCAAATGGAGTGTTGCAGTGGCAAACACGACGGTGCCACGCCTCATGGCATTGCCGTGATGATTCTTCCTGAAAGTGAGCGTTTTGATCAGCCCGTACGTCCCGGAGGCAGCCTATTCATCGCCTGGATCTAATCCGTATACAGCTCAAGCAGCCTTTCCAAATTGCCTTTGAGCATGTCATTGCGAGGAGCGCCAGCGACGCGGCAGTCGCCGGCGCCCTCCTCGCGATAACAACTTCGGACGGTACCATTCACGTGTGACACTAGACCGGCTGAGCCGTTTTTAAAGTAGGGCTCCCCACCCGAAGAAATAGCCCTTTGCACGAAAGCTGCAGCGGTTATTCGCTGTCTGCGGATGTGTGCCGGCTACCCTTTCGGGTGGGAGAAGCCTCTTGCCTTTCTTCTTTTTTATTCGCCACGTCAAACATAGAAGCCCCGTTTGCGGAAGAGGGCGTATTGCCCTCAGAAGATGGTCCGGTTTCTGCACTCTGCACGACGCGCGACAGCAACTGTTCGGCCTGCTGCACAGGCGTAGATTCGTCCTCGTTTTTGGTTTTATCAATCAGATTCTGAAGACGCGTGCTCACGCGTCGCAGCCGCTCTGCCGCTGTATCTGGCGACTGGTTTTCTTGTGACTGGTTTTCTTGTGA
>CAZZCI010000001.1:17732-29809 GCA_964653015.1 uncultured Rhodothermales bacterium | reverse complement strand
GCCGCTCTGCCGCTGTATCTGGCGACTGGTTTTCTTGTGACTGGTTTTCTTGTGATGAGGCGTCGTCGTTTTCCTGCGCTTGTTCAGGATGCCGGTACTCGTCTATCAAACGAGCAAGCACCTCATCCACCGAGCGGTTATTCTCGGTTGCCCGCTTGGCGAGCCACGACCAGAGGCGCTGGGGAAGTGTTACGTCGCGCGTATCAAGCGCATTTAACGCGTTTTCGGTGGACGATGGGGAGGGGGGGGACGTCATAATTGGGGCAAACCCTGTTCAGAAACCCAGGACAATGGAGATGCAGACAGCTAACACTGCATGTTATCGATTCGTGACTTGGTACCTTCTCCCTTAATTATTTGTTTGTGCCGATCTCTAAACGATCTGCGTGCGACGTAAAAAACCAGTTGGATCTGCGCAGCTAAGAGCCAGATATATTGATTTTTACTTTGGACTCCGGTACGTCAATCTTCGGGATGCAAATGAGGCGGTAACTCATGAGGCGCCTCCACTGCATGCCAGGCGCCCTTCATTGAAACATTGGCATCACTTCCAAGATCGGGGCTAAGCTCTACATCAAGGATCCCTGACAGGTCGGGGCCGTCTGCCGTTTCAGGTTGAACAATGCCTCGCGTCCCCTGATACGCCCCCCTTGGATGCTGCATAAATACCGCTACCCACTTAAGGCTATCCTCAACAGAGCGCTCATCATCGTACAAGACACGGTCGGCTACCGCTTGCTCGATAAGCGATTGATGAGCAACCTGGTACGGCGCCTGTTGCACCTCGTGCGGTTCCCACGCAATAGACCACCCCATGCTATCCGCGTCAAGCTCAACGCCAAGCACCTTGCTTCCCGAACGGCGCACATACGCCTGCCCGCGCACGGTATCCTCCACAGCCCCCTGCAGCGTGATAACAAATGTACCACGCTCCAAATCATCAAAAGCATCGTCACTGCTACATCCACCAACGACAATGGATAGCAGCACCAACCCACATAGTACTTGCCAGAAACGGACGATCATTCCCATATTTTCTTTCTTTGACACAAGGAAAGGGAGTAGGAGTCTGAACAGGACATTGTGTTCCTTTTTCCATCCGATATCCTCTGTACGTAACGCCTCGGGCGCTCGTTGCACCCAGTGTATTAGTAGCCGCCGTAATGTCTTACGATCACAGAACGTATCGCGTGCATTGAACCGGCGAGCTACTTATTCGTGCACGCATATCCATTTTGGATTATTGTCTCATCTTGCATGGCTGTTGTTGATTTTCTTGCGGTTGGCGTGGCAGCGGGGTACAGCGTGTGCCTGTTACTGCTTACCGTGTACGGCCTCCATTGGGGATGGTGGGCCTGTACGCGCCGTGCATACACAGCCCCCTCGTCGTCGCCTGCTCCCCCCGACGAATGGCCCGCGGTAACCGTCCAACTTCCGCTCTATAACGAACCCGATCTGGCTCCGCGCCTCATCGATGCCTGCGCCCGTTTTGACTATCCACTAGATCGGCTTCACATACAGGTGTTGGATGACTCGACCGATCGCACCTCCAGGCAGGTTGCCGAACGGGTTGCCCACTGGAAGCAGCGCGGCGTGTCCATCTCGCACATCCAGCGCTCGAACCGAGCGGGATACAAAGCCGGAGCGCTGGCCTATGGCCTCGCACGCACCGATGACGACTTTATTGCCGTATTCGACGCAGACTTTCTACCCCCAGCTTCGTTTCTCAAGTCGCTTCTCCCGCACTTTACCAACGCTTCTGTGGGACTGGTGCAGGCGCGATGGGCTCACTGCAATGCTATGGACAATTGGTGCACTCAGGGGCAAGCTGCGGGACTGAACGCCCATTTTGCGCTGGAGCAGGCCGGCCGCTATGCTAGCAATGCGTTTATGCACTTCAATGGCACCGCGGGCATCTGGCGACGCACGTGCATTGATGAAGCAGGGGGCTGGGAGGCCGATACGCTGACCGAAGACCTCGATCTTAGCTATCGGGCGCAGTTGGCTGGGTGGACGTTCCGCTATGTTGAGGATGTGGAGGTGCCTGCCGAGTTGCCGCGCACCATCTCTGCCTGGCGAACCCAGCAGTTCCGGTGGGCCAAAGGAGCTATTGAAACAGCTCGCAAGCTGCTGCAGCCCTTGTGGAACGCCTCCATTGCCTCTACTACTAAACTCGCCGGCACGATACACTTGCTTGCCCATTTGGCCTTTCCAGCCATCGTGGGCGCAGCCCTCCTTCATGCCCCGCTTCTTCTGCTAGCGGAGGCTTCAACCGTTGTAGGCCCGTCCTTTTTGGGGACCCTTGGAGTGGGTGTGCTCGGGTTTATCGCATTTGGGAGCGCCGTCTGGTATGCCCAGCGCACCCTGGGAACCTCCATCTCACGCACCCTGCGCACCCTCCCTGCATTTTTCTTCGGATCGATGGGGCTGGCCGTGAACAATACCCACGCTGTGTTCGCTGCATTGCAAGGCGTATCGACCCCTTTTCAACGAACGCCAAAGGCCACGGTGGAACGTACCGAGCAGCGCGCCCGATCGGTGGATGCGATTGCGTGGAGCGAGTTCGCGCTGGGAAGCTACTGCGTCATCGGTCTTGGCGCACTCGTTCACCAGGGCCTCTGGATTGCCGTTCCCTTTCAAGCAGCGCTGGCGTTGAGCTTTTTGTTGATGGCAGGCACCGACTTCTGGCAATCGTATGGCACTACCACGCCTGCAAACATTTCATCAACACAAAGCGCGTCTCCGTGCGAAGGCACTACGAAACCAATCTCTTCGCTTTCAAAGTAGTCCTGCAGTTCGTATCTTTACTGAATACCTTTCCGTGTCCCTCTCGTTATCGCTGGCCGCGCACCGTTGAATATGGCTACTCGATCACTTATTCAAGACGCGCTTCACCATCTCCATAATGGTAGCCCTGAAGCAGCCATTGCGCAGTTGGAAGATGCGATTGAACGCACGCCAGCCCACGCCGCAGCCTATGTCCTTCTGGCTCGTGCCTACGAGTCGCAGCGACAATGGACAAAAGCACGAAAGACGTGGGATCGTGCATTTGTGCTCATGCCACACAGCCCCTCCATTCAGCAAGGCCGTACGCGGGTGCGTCATGCGCTAAAGAAGGCCAATAATCCTGATCATCCATCCCCTCCTGCCGTTCCCCCGCCTGATCCCATTCCCGCGCCTTCGCCTTCTGATGAGCCGGATACGTCTCTGACAACGGGTTCGACAGATTCGCCAAACGAGTCCACCGAGATGCCGCCCACGGACGAATTCCAACTCCCTAACATGGACATGGATGAGGGGCCATCTGATCTCGATTCGTTGCGCGCTCAAACCGAACAAGTTGCTCGTGAACAACAGCCGGCAACCTCTTCACTCGCTGAAGACATTGCTGCCGAAGCAGACGCCCCCCTCAGCGAAGACACGGACGACTTAGATCGCCTTATCCAAGAGTTAGAGGCAGCTCGCATTACACCCGACCCAGAAATCGACGAGATTCCGCCTCCCGATCTTGACGACGATGTGGATGATATGGTGTCGGAAACACTTGCTCGCATTTATGCCTCGCAAGGCAAGTACAATGAGGCGGCCCGCGTGTACGTAGAACTGGCCCGCATGCACCCTGACCGGAAGGATACTTTTCTTAAGCAGGCCTCCAAGATGCGTACTAAAGCACGCGAAGACGCCACATAACGCGTACAACAAAGCGATCTTGCGCTATTCTCGCTTTGGCGAATCCGAGGAGGATTCAGGGGCTACATTGTTGCTAGTCCCCCCCACGCTGTCGCCGTATCCCCCGTCAGACGTTCCATAATCTGCAGAGGGGGCCTCTAACTGTACAGGGGCTGCAGGATGCAAGTCGAGGCTAAAGAAGCGACAGTCGATGCCTACATGCACGCAGCGCTGCACCAGCCCCCGCTGTTGGGCTGCTGTAGTAGCAAGCTTAGGGACTATCAGTTCGTCTATGTCGTGCTCCTCACATAGCGCAGGAAGCGACGCGGGCGTACCCACCACCGAGACGCCCTGCACATGCAACCCCACCCGACTATCTTTCGGATCCATAAACCCGACCACGGTTCGCTCTAAATCGGGCGTTTCGCGTAGATGGCGAAGCACAAGCACAGCTGGGCTGTCGCTTCCATAAATCAGTACCCGATGTCCATCGGACCGCTGGGCAGCAAAGTACTGTCGGAGTCCGCGAAAGCCAAACCGCATGGCGGCAATAGCAGCCGTTGCGATCATCCAGTCTAACACCACAACCGCGGGCGATATATAGTCCGCGGGGGCGAACAACAGAAGACCACCTACTACAACAATGGACGCCGTTGTGGAGGCCCCAAGGAGCCGCACAAACTCAGAGGTTCCGGCATGCCGCCAGATACCATGGTAAAGCCCAAACAGGTAAAACACCACCACTTTGGCGGCCATAACCGCTGGCAGAGCCTGCAGCATAAGGTCAGCATAAGGAGCTGGAGGCGCGCCATCAAACCGAAGGTGGAAGGCCAGCACAAACGCTGCCCCCACCACAAGCAAATCGGCAATGGTGCCAGCAATCGACTTCCAGTACGGTCCGCCTGCCACGGCTTGCATGAAAGCCCCAACATGTTGGCTCGCCGTCTTGCGCTTTACCTGCAATGGGATGTCAATTTTAGGGTAGCCTGAAGCGCCAGCCAGGTACAGGCCAAGAATGATGCAGGCTAATGTAGCAAACAGCGTGAGTGCAATAAATAGGGGCGGTGTGGCCCAATGCAAAGCAAGTGCTCCTAACCCAAAAGCAGCCCCAATGCTCCATAAGAGCAGTACCGTTTGTCGTTCTGAAAGCCCAAGAAGCACCAGGCGGTGCATAGTATGATCGGTACCGGCTTCGGTAATCGGACGGTTATTCAAGATGCGCGTAACCGTTACAAATGTCGTGTCAAAGATAGGCACGGCCAGCACGGCAACGGGCACCAGCGTGGCCACAAGCGGCTCCCCTTGTCCTTGCACGGTAAGAGCAATGGTAGCCAGTACAAATCCTAGAAACAGGCTACCGCAGTCGCCCATGAAAATGCGAGCCGGTTTAAAGTTGAAGAGCAAGAACCCGAGTGTAGCCCCCATCACAACCCATGCTACAGAAGCCACTCCAGGGAGTCCCGTAAGCCACGCTACGGCCCCTAAAACAGCTGTTGCAATGGTAGTGAGCCCGGCGGCCAGCCCATCCATGCCATCAATCAGGTTGACTGCATTGGTAACTCCGATCATCCACAGAAAAGTAAGCGGAATGTGGATCCAGAACGGAGCACCTACCCAGAAAGCATATCCTGCGTACAATATCAGCACGGTCCCCAAAATCTGGGCAACAAGCTTAGCCTCGGGCCGGATGTCAAAAGCATCATCGATGAGCCCAGTCACAAAGATCAACCCAAAGGCGGTCCACACAGGCCAATCGTATACGCCAAGCAGGCCAGTAAAAACAATCGTACTGGCAACCGCCGCAAAGACCGCTATGCCCCCCATAAGCGCCACCGGCTTCGAGTGCCAACGATCATCTGTTGGCCAATCGATCCATTTCAAACGACGTGCGCTCCATATCACAAGCGGCGTAAAGAGGACAACCGCCAGAAAGCCCCATATCGCCTTCCATGCCACGGGCGGTAGTCCTTCTAATGCCCCCCCCAACATGATGTCTAAAAAAGGCGGTTGTAACAGTACGCTCATAAACTAAATCGAAGGCTAAACACAGGTGGGCGGCGTAGAAAAGAAACGGGGTCTATACGTTTTGGAAAGGGTATATGTCTTTTCATTATGGCTATGTTCTGTCAGGTCGCATAGGCCGACGCGCGGACACACGTCTGCAATACGGTGTCAAAGTCGGCGGCAGCGGTAGCGGCAGCGTCTTCTACAGCACGTCGTGCGCGCTGCCCGGCAGCGCTGCGCTCCTCGGCTCCTGCGTACCACTCGCGCAATGTGTCGGCCAACTCATCTGCAGCGGGCCGGTCAAGCACCGATCCGCAGGTATGTTCCCGCAAGACCTGTGCCGCTTCACTACGGGGCGGCCCGATAAACACCGCGGGGCGGCCTGCTGCCAACACACCGTAGAGCTTGCTTGGCACAACAAGCCCCGTCAGCTTAGGCTGCATGGTGACGATGTGTACATCGGCAGCGCTGAGGCTGTGCGCAAGGGTTTCCATGGGCTGGTACGGAAAAAATCGTACGTTATCAAGCCCACGCTCGTGCACCTGTGTGTGGAGGGCCTGTTTTCGCGGTCCATCGCCCACAAAGGCAAAAAGCATATCAGGATGGGTGCGCTGTACGCGTGCAGCCGCATCGAGTACGGTGTCGAAGGGATGGGCCAACCCCATGTTGCCCGAGTACATCACAACGAAACGATCCTGCAGATCATGCGCTGCCCGAAAGTCATTGGCTTCGTGGGGCACTGGATGTACGGTGTCAGGCGGCCAGTTGGGGATCACACGCGTTCGGGCCTTCGGGTAGCCGCGCCGAACGATGCGTTCTTGCATGCAACGTCCCACAGTTACCACGCGATGGTGGCGGTGAAGAGCTTGGGTGGACACGGTCCGCAGCAAACGTGCGAGCCATCCATTTTTGGGAATGACACCCAGCTCTTCAGCAATCTCTGGATACACATCTTGCGCCCAGTGGACTGCCGGAACGCGCCATATCGCCTGCAGCAGAGCGCTGATAACCAGGTGCAGCGGCGGATCGGTCTTTGACACCACCACATCGGGACGTTCAAGACGTAGTGCACGCGCCAGAAACGCCGGATAATGCGACAGATAGGCCAATGCACGCCGCCATGTACTGGCTCGCGTAAAGCGCAGTGCAGACACACGCTCCACACAGACGCCGTTTTGCATGGTTGATGCGGGTTCCCCCTCTGCAGGCCCCGTAACCACCGTCACGCGCCATCCGCGCTGAACCAACCGCTCGGCCAACTCCGCCAAAATCGCACCCGTTGCCCCTGCGGCCGGAGGGTACACACGATTAATGAAAAGCACATGGGGTGCCGATTTAGCCATGATGTGAGCACCCGTAGTTTGGGTTGCTTGCACGAAGGGATACCGGTTGTCTTATGCAACGTACGAACCCCAACCGACAAGTAAAAGGCGGGTGCCACATGAAAAAGCGCTTTCATGTGATCCGTGCGTCAAATCATCCAGTGGTGCACCCATACATCAGCCGGGGCGCACATGCGGCGGCACGGCTGCTACGGTGTAGTGCGACCCTGTCACAAACAGCATATCCTCGGGTGAGGCTGTGACTTCGTATTCGCGGATATGATCAGAAAGCGATCGTGGGGGCGCCACCTGCCACCCGCGATCTGCTGCGGCCTGCTGGATCAGAGCCCCCTCATACGCACGCTCTGTTTCTAACGTCACGGGCCACAATGTGCACATGGGAGTTGTGGCCAACACATCCAGGAGCGGGGCCAATGGCTTATCACGCATCACCCCAAGAGCCACAATACACCGTCCAGGACACCGCGGCAGCGTAGCGCAAGCGGCCGCAAGCCCCTCGGCATTATGCGCCACATCAACCCAGATGGGCGGATGTGTGGCAATCTGCTCCATGCGTCCGTGGAGTCCGGTATAAGCCCGCGTGCCCTGCAACCCTCGTGTTACCGCCTCTGGCCCAATCGTCAGATGCGGATGCAACTCCAACGCCCGCACTGCACATGCGGCATTCGCCTGCTGATGCGTGCCCGGAAAATCCAAGGCCTCCACCGAATAACAGCCACGCGGTGTGATGAGTGTTCGTCCGGTGGATGGAGCCTCTCGCCAGCGCGTGCCGGTGGGGGTGTCGTAAAGCATTGCCCCGCACTCACGAGCTTGATTGGCGAGGGTTTCTTGGGCGGCTGAAGGAAGTGGACCCACCACAAGCGGACGCCCAGCCCGCATGATGCCGCCTTTCTCACGAGCAATCGCGGCGTGGGTGTCTCCCAACAACGCTGTATGGTCGAGCCCAATGGAGGTAATCACCGCTACCTGCGACTGCACCACGTTGGTGGCATCAAGGCGACCTCCAAGCCCTACCTCTACCACAGCAAGGTCTACCTGCTGACGTGCAAAGTGCTGCAGGCTAAGCGCTACAGTTGCCTCAAAAAAGCTGGGCTGAATCCGCTCGAAGGCCGCTTGGGCGCGCAAAACATCTTCTCGCAACATCGCTTCCGATACCGGCGCGCCGTTGATGCGCATGCGCTCGGTAACCGACCACAGATGCGGAGAGGTGTGTAGCCCCACCGTGTATCCGGCGGCCTGTGCGATAGCCGCAATCATCGCGGCGGTTGATCCTTTGCCGTTTGTGCCTGCCACGTGAATGGTTGGCAAGGTGTCCACATCCACCTTCAGCGCATCAAGCAGGGCCTGCATGCGGTCTAAGCCCGGCTTGTATCCCTCATCAGCGCGCCCAGCATAGCGAGGAAGCGCGTGCAGCACATCAATCGGATCGGCAGTCATGGCTCCATGTGGGTAATGTGGCGAACAGTGCGCTCCTCATGATGAAGGGCAAGGTGCACGGCGGTGTCGGGCAGCAGATCGGCCATGCGCTCGGGCCACTCAATACAACACACGCCCTCCCCATACACATAGGTTTCATAGCCTAGCTCATACAGCTCCGCCGGGTCGGCAATGCGGTACGCATCCATGTGATACAGCGGCAGGCGTCCGCCCTCATGGGCATGCACCAGCGTGAAGGTCGGACTCCGAATGGCGGCGGCGTCATAGCCCAGTCCGGCTCCAATCCCTTTCACGAGATGTGTTTTGCCAGCCCCCAGGTCGCCATGCAGTGCCAGTACTGTTCCCGGCGTCAGTTCACTGGCCAGGCGCTCCCCAAACGCACGGGTGGCATCCGGAGATTCAGCACGATAGGGAAGCCGGTCGGTCCATGCAGGCATCGGCACAGGGCGTTGTCGAGAGGTCAATCAGCAAGTACGTGTTCGGTGGGACGCGGACGCAGGTTGTAGGTGTTGCTCATGGAGGCACCATACGCCCCTACGGTAGCAATGAGCACCACATCGCCCGGCTCGGTTGTAGGCAGGCGACGGCTGTAGCCCAGCACATCGCCGCTCTCGCAGATGGGTCCCACCACATTGACTGTCTCTGCGTTGGGCGCATCCAGCTTCGACAGGTTCACAATGTCATGGTAGGCGCCGTAGAGCGCCGGACGCATCAGCGTGTGCATTCCAGCATCGAGGCCCACGTACGCCACCTCGCCTTTGTGTTTCGTCTGGGTTACGCGGGCCAGCAACACGCCAGCTTCGGCCACCAGAAAGCGTCCCGGTTCCATCCACAGGCGGTAGCGGGGGTGAGCCCGCGTAAACTCCATCAGCCGTTCGTTTAGCGTATTTAGGGGGAGGCGCGTGCCGTTGGGTCGTTCGGGCACGCCAATGCCACCGCCCACATTCAGGATCTCTACGTCGGGAAAGTCAGCCGCCAGGGAGCCCAGGAACGATGCAATATCGGCCCAAGTGTCGGGATCGGTGATACCACTGCCCACGTGCACATGCAGTCCGCGAATGCGAATGTCGTGCGCATCGGCCAGCGCCCGCGCCTGCGGAAGCTCGTCGGGGACGATGCCAAACTTCGACTGGGCACCGGCTGTGCGCACGTGGCGGTGGTGCCCATGCCCGCGTCCCGGATCGAGGCGCAGGAAGAGCGACTGTCCGGCAAACACTTCGGGGTTACGTGCAAGCGGCTGCACATTGTCAAGCGTGACGTGCACCCCACGGTCGAAGGCATCCTGGTACGCCTCCAGCGTGGCAAAATTGGGCTGAAAGAGTACCTTTTCGGGAGAGACGCCGGGCACCGCTTCAAAGACGCGCTCCACCTCCCCCGGAGACACACATTCAAAACCGAGTCCAGCCTCATGAATCACCTGTAGTACCTCAGGGTGGGGGTTGGCTTTCACCGCGTAAAACGGCTGATCGACGGCGGAGAGCGCCATCAGTCGTTCGGCCTGGGCGCGGATGGTCGGCGCGTGATACACATAGCCGGGCGTGTTGGCGGTGTCGGCCCAGTCGAGCAGGGCGTTGCGCTCGGTGTGCCACCAGAGCGGTGTATCGGAAGCGTCGTCCTCGGTGTCGAACAACTCCGACCACGACGGTCCAAAGAGCTCGTCGGCTGGACGTGCACTGAAGCGCTCGGCGTGTAGTTCACGCACCAGGCGTTGCGCCTGATCGGCGTCCACCACGAAGCTGAAGTTTAGGTCGCTTGCCGCCTGCGACACCAGGTAGATGTTCTGTTCGTCGAAGACCTCCAGCGCCGGTCCCAGATCGGCCAGGAGCGCGCGGATGTGGCGGCCTACCAGACTCACCACCGCACATGGCTCAATGACGCGTGCTGTGCAGTACGCATTCAAGTCGCGCACCACCGCATCGAGGGTGTCGGGGTCGAGGGCATTGGCTACCGGGTCGAGCGTTACCGTTACGTTGGCTTCGGAGGTCGCCACCAGGTCAATCGACAGGCCGTGGTGCTTGAACACGCTGAAGACATCGGCCAGGAAGCCCACTTGCTGCCACATCCCCAGCGTTTCCATGGAGATGGCCGTGATGTTGGTCTTGGCCGATATGGCCTTCACCTGCGGTCCGTAGTCGGGCACATCGTCGCGGATGACCGTGCCTTCAATATCGGGTGCATCGGTGCAGCGCACATGCAGAGGAATCCCGTACGTACGCACCGGGTCGATGCAGCGCGGATGCAACACCGAGGCGCCCATGGTGGCCAGCTCCTGCGCCTCGTCGTACGCCAGTCGCTTCAGCAAGCGCGCCGACGGGATGTCGCGCGGGTTGGCAGTGAACAGCCCGGGCACATCCGTCCAGATTTCGAGGCGTTCAGCTTCGAGTTTGGCTGCAAAGTAGGAGGCCGAGGTGTCGGAGCCGCCCCGTCCGAGCAGCACGGTTTCTCCGATTTCGTTGCCTGCAATGAAGCCTTGTGTGAGGATCACATCGGCCTCTCCCTGCAGATGGTTTTGCAGGATGGCATCGGGGTAAAAGCCGCAGGTAGCCGAGAGATAGCGCCGCGCAGGCGTCAGGTGGCCATTGCGGTCGGCCCGAAGCACTTCGCGGGCATCCATCCAATCGGTCGTAAGCCCTTGCTGGTTGAGAAACGCCGCGCCCAGTTCGGTAGACAGCAACTCGCCATAGGACATCACGACAGCGCGCTGCCGGGGCGCTACGTTCTGGTCCAGTGGCAGTTCGGCAACGGCATCACGCAGCGCACGCAGCCGCTCGCCCAGCACCTCGGCACCGTCCACCTCCAGATCGTGCGCCAGCTCCAGGTGCTGGTCGCGGAGGGCCGTCAGGTGGGTTGTGCGTTCGGCTTGGGTTGATGCATCCAGAATCGCAGCCAGGCGGTCGGAGATGCCGCTAAGCGCGCTACACACCAGCAGCGGACGAGCTCCGCTGGCTACGTGCCGCTCGGTCAATGTGGCAATCGTATCCCAGCGGCTCCGCGTGGATACGCTGGTGCCACCGAACTTGCAAACAATGTATGGGGAGGAGGACATGGAGGGAGGGTTGGAGGGTTGGAGGGTTGGAAGGTTGGAAGGTTGGAGGGGTGGAGGGGTGGAAGAATGTGGGGAAGGATGGGCAGTGTGCACCTCCACACGTCCAGACTTCCACACCTCCCCACTTAAAAGTCAGGGGCCTTCACGCAGGGTCGGTTCTATCGCCTCGGCGGCGGCAAAAAGCAGCGCTTCTGAGCCGGGCGCACAGATAAGCTGCACCCCAGGCACCAGTCCTGTACGCGCATCTTGGTGCGTCCATGCGGGCAGGGAGAGAGCAGGCAGGTTTAGCACGTTCGGGTAGATGGTGGGCGTAAACAGCCCGCGGATGCCGGGGCGCGCCATGTACGCAGCGGCCTCGCCCGGCTCCATGGCCAGAGCCCCGTTGGTGGGCAACACCATCACCCCGTCGTCGGCCAGCACGGTGCGGATGTCGCGGCGGGCCTGGCGGATTTCGGCTTCGGCGCTCCATCCGGCTTGCGCCGAGGGCTGCATCGCACGCATACCCGCAAGCAACCGAAACAGATACCAGTGCACCGTCGGACGGTTGCGCCACTGCCGCCATGACTCGCGCGTCCATG
>CAZZCI010000001.1:0-17632 GCA_964653015.1 uncultured Rhodothermales bacterium | reverse complement strand
TACCAGTGCACCGTCGGACGGTTGCGCCACTGCCGCCATGACTCGCGCGTCCATGAAAGCGCGGTCCCGTCTTCGGTGGTGAGGGCCTCATACAGAAACGCACTGTAGTCGCGAATTACGATTGTCAAGTACGCCTGATAGAGCGACCCGGCATCGGGCACCCGTACTGGCTGATGCTGCAGCCCCTGCGCCTCCAACTGCCGACGGCTGTAATCAACTGCAGCGGGAATGAGACGGCTGCGCGCGTTGATCGTAAAGTCAACGGGCGTGAGCAAGCGTGCATCCTCCAGTGCAGGCGGGTCGGGCAGCGTACGGTTGGCGGCATACGCGTAGGCTTGCCGAGCATCGCGGACGGAGCGCGTCAGCGGCCCGAGGGCAAGCATACTGTCGGCAAACAGCGGCTTCGGAGGCTCCTCATCGAGCAGGGGCCAGGTTCCGGTGGAGTCGATGTCTTCCGAGGCCGGCTTGAACCCGACAATTCCGCAGCAGTGCGCCGGGTGCCGGATGGAGCCGCCGAGGTCCGATCCAAACCCAACGGCTACCGCGCCCGAGGCGACCAGCGCCGCATCGCCTCCGCTGGACCCGCCCGGACTGCGTCCGGTGTTTAGCGGGTTGCGCGTGGCGCCGTACAGCAGGTTTTCTGTTTCGTGTGTCATGGCGAACTCGGGGATGTTGCCCCGCGCACAGACAACGGCCCCCGCCTCAGTAAGGCGCTGCACCAGTGTGGCATCCGTACTGGGCGTTTTGTGAGGCGCACGCTTCGACCCTGCGGTAACGGGCTCGCCCTGCAATCCGAAGGTCTCCTTGACGCTGATAGGAATGCCCGCCCACGGTCCGCCTGGTGGCGCATCAATCGCCCGATCGATACGCGTGTGCAGGCAATCGGTGGCAGCGTTCAGCACAGGTTGCATGTCGTGGATGCGCTCCTTGTGCGTACGCAGCATGTCGGGGATGGTGAGGTCGCCCACATCCCGCGATGCAGATAAGGTGGTGGCATCCGGAAACAAACGAGGATCGGCAATGGAAGCGGCCATGCAAACCAAAAACAGATAGTCAGGGGAAACGAGTGTGGATCTTAGGAAACGGCTGCAAGAGCACGCCGGGCTTGCTGCAAATGACGCTGTTGATGGTTAATCGTAACGACAAACCAGGCGCCAACGCTCATAGCAAACAGCGGGATAACGGGCGATGCGACGCGTACTCGGCTAAGGTCGAGGCGGGCGCTGCGTGCCACGCACACCGCGAGCCGCTCTTGCAAATCACAAAACGAATTAAGCACCGCGTTTGGGTCGGGCTGCGGCACGGGGCGCGTCATCGGAGGCGCCGGTATCCGCCATGCATTGTTCGGATCTACCGTTGCGATGAAGAGTCGCTCGTACCATGCATACTCGAAGGGCGGCGTGCCGTACGGGCCATGGCGCTGCGCTGTGAAGATGCGCGACTCCATCGCATCTACCAAGGGGCCTGCGGTGGCGTTCAGATGCGCCAGGCACTGCGCTGCCGACCAGGCCGCGGGCTCGGGCGGAATGATGAGCGTACCCGGTGATGCCTCCTGCCAGATGCGTCGAGCCGTTCGGGCACACTGGGCGAACGCATCCCGATATTCGGAGAGTTGAGCGGGTAGATCAGACATAGATTACGGGGTTTCTAATGCGACATCCCACTCCAGAACACCTTCGTTTACGAGTTCGGTAAGCAGTTCGGTCACAGCAGGACGGTCGAGTAGATCCACAAGGTCGTCTGCCGGGATGCGAGCCCGTCCGGCGATGCGAGGCGCCAGCGAAGCAGTAGCCTCGGTGAGCGGGCGGGCCTCGCCATTCACGTAGAGGGTGGGCGGAGTCTCCGTATATACCAGATGCGCAACCGGTCCCCGTCGCAGGTCCGTTCCTTGCACAAGCTGTTCGGTAAGCTCCTCAGTCGCAATCGATTCGGACGGCGGCACGGCATTGCGTCCGGGGGCCGGTGTGGTGATTGACCGGCCAAACCAATCGTCGAGTGCCTCATCATCAGAAAGCAGGTACTCCATCCGACTGCGCAGCAACGCGCGCACCCGCTCGCGGTCGTACGGCGGCAACTCCCCCGGCGCCTCCGGCAGTGGCCGATCGGTATCGCTGTAACGGTCGTGCTCGGGCAGTTGCTGCACGGCATCCTGAACGAAACGTTGCAGCAGCGTCCGATGGCTGGGCGCCCGAAAGCCGATCGAGAACGTCAGGCAGTCGTCGCTCTGCGAAATGCCATGGTGTGCCACGCGCGGCGGCAGGTACAGCACATCGCCCGGACGCGCCACCATGGTTTCGTCGGGCGTAAAGTCGGATAGGATACGCACATCCAGGTCGGGCACGATAGACTCGTCTTCAACCGGCGTATGCCCAATGTGCCAGGTGCGCTCCCCTTGCGCTTGCAGCAAAAACACATCGTAGTGGTCGATATGCGCGCCTACGTTTCCGTGCTCCGGTGCAAAGCTGATCATGACGTCGTCGAGGCGCCACGACGGCACAAAGTCAAACGCATCGAGCAGGCGCGCCACCTCGGGCACCAGCCGGTCGACCTCCTGCACCAGAAGCGTCCAATGCGTAGGCGGCAGCGTCTGGAAATCCTCCGGCGCAAACGGCCCATGCCGCAGTTCCCACGGATAGGCCCCGCCCTCTTCAAGAATGATGCGGCTTTCCACATCCGACTCACAGGCTAGACCGGCCAATTCGTTTGCATCGACAGGCGGAGTAAAGTCGGGGAACGCATCCCGAATCAGAAGCGGCTTCTTTTGCCAGTACGTATCAAGAAACGCGCGCGGCGACAGATCGCCAAGCGGAGGGGTAGGCATAGGTACAGCACATTACGAGCAGCAGGCTACCATATCAGTGCAAACAAAATCATCAGCACAATGAAGAGCACCGCTGCCCAGGTGGTTGAGGACTTGCGTTGCGGAAATTCGTATCCACAATACGGACACACTTCCGTGTCGTCGTGGTGCTCGTAGTCGAGCGCGCAAGACGGGCATTCGCGAATTTCCGACATAACCGACGCATCTACAGGTACAAATCGACAGGCCGAGGCG
Organism: uncultured Rhodothermales bacterium; assembly: GCA_964653015.1. Lineage (GTDB taxonomy): Bacteria > Bacteroidota > Rhodothermia > Rhodothermales > Salinibacteraceae > Longimonas. Next base: position 14,577 of record CAZZCI010000001.1, on the reverse strand, counting down.
CGCTACACGCCCAATTGCGAGGCCAACTCACGCATCAGCAAGTTAAGGTCCTCCTCGGGCATATCCTCTGCCTCCATTCCCGGGAAGGCATCGGGCGCAGAACGGGGGGCGTTTTCAAGATCGAGCTGGCGCAGAATCAGCGCAGCCGCGCCGGTGGCCGCCGCCGAAATCAACAGGGCTTTAATGACACGAGACATAAGATGCAAGCGCAGTCAGAGCAGAAAAGATAGCGGAAGGCTGCTAACATAGAGCACGCACCGATGGTTCGGCACACGTACCGGGGGGACGCGTATGGGCTCATGATTTCTTACTTCGTTCGGATGCAGACACGCCGCACCATGAGCCAGACCCGGGCTGTGCTATACCTTGCCGGATTGTTGGTTGCGCTTTGGGGTATAGGAGGGAGCCCAACAGGGAGCGCTCCAATCGCTCCGCAGGCGACCATAGAACTGCCCGACGATGATCCGCACTTTCGTATCGCTGCCGTGAAATATGGTGGCGGAGGTGACTGGTATCAGGCCCACACGCCACTGCCCGAGTTTCTCTCGTTCGTGCACGCGCACACCTCCATTGATGTGTCCGCCGAGGGCGATGTCGTCGAAATTGAGCAGGACCGGCTCTACACGTACCCGTTCCTCGTAATGAGTGGCCACGGCAACATTGAGCTCTCCGAGCGCGAAGTCGAGCGCCTGCGCCACTATCTGGAAACCGGTGGCTTTCTCTTCATTGATGACGACTATGGGTTTGATCCGTACGTGCGCCGCGAGATGGAGAAGGTGTTTCCTGAACAGGACTTCGTAGAGATCCCCTACGATCATCCCATTTACAACCATCCGTATGATTTCTCGGGTGGCCCCCCAAAGGTGCATGAGCACGATGGAAATCCGCCCCAGGGCTTTGGACTCTTCCACGAAGGCCGCCTGGTTGTGTACTACCTGTACGAATCCAACATTACCGATGGCTGGGAGCCGCCTTCCGTACATGACAATCCGCCCGATGTACGCCGTACGGCTAAAGAGATGGGCGTGAATATTCTAACCTACGCCCTTACCCACTAACCATTGCCTTCTATGCGCTTAACTGCTCTTATTCTCGCCTTCGTGCTTGGCGGATTGGTTTTTACCAATCCGGGTATGGAGTCGTTTGAGGCTCATGTTGAAGAGGAAGCCGCCCAGTTGATCCGTGACGAGATCGGCGACGACTCGTGGCTCACCGACGCTATTGGCAGTCTCGGCGGCAGCGCGCTGGGGTCGCAGGCCGAATCCTTCACCACACGCTCTAACTACCTGCTCGCCAGCATGTACAACGTCGATCTGAACGACGATGGCAACGCCGACCTGCAGTGGCTCGGGATTGCTGGACGGTTTATTCAACTGGATCCTGACGATGAGTAACCCTGTTTGAAGGGGCCGCCTGCTTCGGCATCCTCCTTTTCCCAACGTATCCACCTGTTACCCTCTGCTTATGTCTACGCTGTTCAACCAATCGCTTTCGGCCCAAGACCCGGCGGTACATACCGCCATCCAAAACGAGGTCATTCGCCAAAACGATGGCCTGGAGATGATCGCGTCCGAGAACTTCGCCTCGCGCGCTGTCATCGAAGCGATGGGGTCGCCGCTGACCAACAAGTATGCCGAGGGATTGCCCGGCAAGCGCTACTACGGCGGATGCGAGCATGTCGATGTGGTTGAAAACCTGGCGCGGAACCGGGCCAAAGAGCTCTTCGGTGCCGACTGGGTGAACGTGCAGCCGCACTCCGGCGCCCAAGCCAACGCAGCCCTCTACCTGAAAGCGCTACAGCCCGGCGACACGCTGCTGGGCCTTGACCTGGCGCACGGCGGTCACCTGACGCACGGCAGTCCGGTGAACTTCTCCGGCATCCTTTACGAAGCTCAGTTTTACGGTGTAGAACGCGATACCGGGCGTATCGATATGGACAAGGTGCGCGATAAGGCGTTGGACGTACAGCCCAAGATGATCTCAATTGGTGCCAGCGCCTACCCGCGCGACTTCGACTACGAGGCCTTCCGTAGCATTGCCGACGAAGTGGGGGCGCTCCTCTGGATGGACATGGCCCACACCGCCGGCCTCATCGCTGCCGATGTGCTCAACGATCCGCTTCCGCATGCTCATGTCGTGACCACTACGACTCACAAGACCCTGCGCGGCCCTCGTGGCGGTATGATCCTCGTTGGGAACGACATCGAAAATCCGTTTGGCATTACCGCACGCAAAAGCGGACGCACCAAACAGCTGGGCGAGGTTCTCGACTCCGGCGTGTTTCCGGGCACGCAGGGCGGTCCCCTCATGCATGTTATTGCCGCCAAAGCCGTTGCCTTTGGCGAAGCCCTGCAGCCGGACTTCACAACGTACGCGCAGCAGATCGTTGAAAACGCAAAAGTGCTCGGCGAAGCGCTTATGGAGCGCGGCTACGATCTCGTCTCCGGCGGCACCGACAACCATTTGATTCTGGTCGATCTGCGCAATAAAGATTTAACCGGCAAAGAAGCCGAGGAAGCATTGGAGGCCGCCGGCATAACGACCAACAAAAACATGGTGCCGTACGACGACAAGAGTCCGTTCGTTACGAGCGGAATCCGACTGGGCACCCCGGCGCTTACCACACGCGGATTTGGCCCCGACGAGCACCGCACCGTTGCCGCCTTGATTGACCGCGTGTTGAGTGACCCCACCAACGAAGACGTACGCTCCGAGGTGCACAACGACGTTAAAGCCCTCTGCGATCGCTTCCCGCTCTACGACATGGCCGTTGCTTAACCTGACCTGAACGTACATCCTACCCAACGACGTTACAGAATCCCCGGCATAGTAAGGGGAACGCCCCCTTACTATAAATGGTTTATTCTACCCGTAATTACCCTGTCGGCTTTCGGTCTCTTCTTTTTCACGCCCACCCTGTTTTCATGCCCTCTATGAACCATAACGCCCTAAGCCCAACGGCCTATGACGAACTGGTCGATCTAGGGCGTCGGTTGTACGATAAGGCGCTTATCCGCCGCGAGGATGAGCTCATTACCGACCCGCGGGGGCAACCCATCGGGTGGTTGCTAGACACGCGCGTGCCCATGCTGAGCGGTCCGCTCTTTCGAGAGGTGGGAGCGGTATTAGCACGCCGCTTACGCGAAAAAGACATTCATCAGGTGGTTGGATACGGATTTGGGGCCCATCCGCTGGTTTGTGCTGTCGTTGGCACACCGGGCGACCCGCCGTTCTATGGCGGTCTTATTCGTGAGGAGCCCAAGCCACACGGTCGCCGCCGCCTGGTTGAAGGCCCAATTGAAGCAGACAAACCTGTGGTACTGCTCGACGACATCATCAACAGCGGACGCAGCGCCGACCAGGCGCTCGAACGGCTCCGTGAGGCGGGGTATGACGTCGAAGGGCTGCTTACGCTTTTCAACTTTACCTGGAGCCGAGGCCGTTCACGGATTGAACGCGAGGGCTTGTGGGTCGATTCGCTACTCGACCTGAACCTGCGCGACAAAGCCACCGGCAGCTCCGACTCAGCATAACCTCCCCGCTCTATGTCTGCTCCCCGATACCGTCCTACCGATGCGCCTTCGTCCTCTGCACAGGGCGATGGCGCCCCCCCTCGGGACGAGCGCTTTGAACCTGATGAGGAAGGCGTAATGCCCTTCCTCGATCACCTGGAAGAGCTCCGGTGGTCGCTCTTGAAAGGAGGCATTGGAGTGCTCTGCACCACCATTCTGGCCGCTATCTTCAGCCGCTGGATCATTGACACGATTCTGATTGGCCCCACACGGCCCGACTTTTTCATGTACGAGGTGCTTCGCCTCGATGCCCAGGAGCTGCAACTGCTCAACCGGACCATCACCGGCCAGTTTTTTGCCGACATTGGTACGATCCTCGTCGTAGGGATGGTAGCAGGATCTCCCATTATTGTCTACTACTTGTGGAAGTTTATTGAGCCCGCGCTATACCCAGAAGAACGCTCGGGTATGAAGTTTGCATCTTGGGCAGCTACGTTCTTTTTCTTGCTGGGCATTGCGTTTGGCTATCTGATTTTGACGCCTGTAGCACTGCACTTTTTTGCCAGCTACGAGGTCTCGCCACAGGTTGTCAACCAATTCGATATCATCACCTATTTCAGCATGATATCGTTCTGGGCACTGGGGGCCGGTCTGCTGTTTGAGCTGCCCGTCGTCGTTTACTTTCTCTCTAAGGTGGGCATCCTAACGCCTGCACTTATGCGCACGTATCGCAAGTACGCACTGCTCGCCGTACTGGTGATTGGCGCGCTGCTCACACCGCCCGACCCCTTTAGCCAGATTATCATGGCTATTCCGCTTTTACTGCTTTACGAGCTATCGATCGGCGTTTCGGTATATGTACGGCGTCGCCAACGCAAAAAACAACAAGCGCTCGCTTAGAGCCCCTAAGCTTTAAATGCCTGCTTAGGAGCTGGTTTGCAGCCCACCGGAGCCGCTCGGCGCCCAAATTGAAAAACCAAAACGGGTTTTTCATCATTCATTGCAGCATCCAATACATTCATCATTGCCCTGGTAACCATGCATCAAACCAAACCAAGGACCAGATGGCTAGGCTGGCTGATTGCTGCCGTACTGGGAGCAACCCTTGGGTTTGGCATGGCGCAAACCCAAACGGATGCCGATGTCCGCAAAAGCATTCAGGTATGGTCGGCTGCCTTCGAGGAAATTGTCAACACGTATGTAGACCCTGTTGACCCTGAGCAGCTCATGGAAAAGGGGCTTGAGTCTATGCTCAATGAGCTCGACCCCTACACCAACTACATCAATGAGTCAGAGCGGGCGGCCGTTGAAGTACTTACCCAAGGACGCTATATCGGGGTTGGGTTGGAAGTAGACCGGCGTGGACGCTACGTAGTGGTCGAGTCGGTTGTCGACGGTACGGCTGCCGACCGTGCTAACCTCTCCATTGGCGACATCTTGCTCCGCATCGACGGTGACCCTATCGATGACTGGACCGTCAATCAGGTGCGGGCGGCACTGCGGGGGAGCTCCGGCTCAAACGTCACAATTGACCTTGAACGCTCCAATGGCACCACCGATACAATTACGCTTGTACGAGGCCCCGTAGAATTGGTGGCTGTGCCGTATTCGGGCTTTATTGGCGCCTCCCGTAATGGCATGGGATACATCCGCCTGGAGCGATTTACGCAACGGGCAGCCTCAGAGGTGCGCCGCGCTGTGGATGACCTGCAACAAAATCGTCCGCTGAATGGGCTTGTTCTGGACTTGCGCGGCAATCCGGGGGGACTGCTCGATGCTGCTGTAGATGTGGGTGGGCTGTTTCTTGAACGCGGAAGCGTCATCGTGTCTACGCAGGGTCGCACCTCCAATGTATCCCGCACATATCGCAGCACCGACCAGCCGCGTTACCCCTCGGTACCGCTAGTTGTGCTGGTCGATGAACGCAGTGCCTCGGCCAGCGAAATTTTAGCTGGTGCCGTGCAAGATCATGATCGTGGTGTGGTGTTAGGCCGCACTACATTTGGAAAAGGGCTGGTGCAAGTGGTGCGTTCCCTGCCTCATGGCGGCTCTCTGAAAGTAACCACCGCCCGGTACTATACGCCCAGTGGACGAAGCATCCAAATGACTGAGATGCCGCTCTCATTGATGGATCGGGAAACAATGGCCTCACAAACATTCGAAACAATGGCGGGCCGACTGGTTCGTGACCGAAACGGTATCGAGCCCGATATTCCAATAGATGACGGACGGATGGGGCCGCTCGAAAATGCGTTGCAGGAAGAAGGGGCCTTTTTCCGATTTGCCAGCCACATCGCCAACGAATATCCGCGTCCGCCCAGTGACGGATGGGAGTCGGCGACCCTACTCACCAGCTTTCAAGAATGGATTGATGCCGAGGATATTCGTTATGAAACCGAAGCTCAATCTGCCCTTCACGCAGTAGATTCCCTGGTCGCAATGAACCATCCCGATGCAGAATCGAGCGTAGACGCACTGCACGATGCGCTCTCGGCCTCAATACAACGCCAGTTTGAACGCGAGGCCAACGCGCTCACAAGTCGCCTGCTCTCGGAGGTGCGCACTCGGTATCTCACATCGCGGGGATACTACGCCGCTACACTAGCGGAAGACGAAATGGTACAAGAGTCGGTACAGCTAATCAACGACGAAAGCCGATATATAACCGTTCTTAATCCATAATCTCGCATGGCTGGATACGCCTTTGCACACGGTTTGCGTGCGGTAGATGCCATTCAACACCGGGTGTACGGTTCATTGAAAACAAAGCTGTTGAGGGGCATAGAAGGAACTGTAGTTGAGATCGGCCCGGGTACAGGACTCAATCTGGCCTACCTAAATCGTCGTCTTACCTGGATTGGGGTGGAGCCCAACCCTCACCTGCACCCCATGATTCAGCATCAATTGGATACACAGGGTATTGCAGGCACTGTACTGGAATCTTCGGTCGAAGAGGCGCCGCTCCCTGACCGCTGCGCAGATGTCGTCATTAGCACACTTGTCTTATGCTCGGTGCCTTGCGTACGCACTGCACTGGATGCAATACGACGTATACTGCGACCAGGGGGCCGATTTATTTTTATTGAGCACATTGCCGCCCCCCGCGACAGTTGCGCCTGCACCCTCCAACACGCTGTTACCCCTCTCTGGCATCGCTGCTTCGACGGCTGTCATCCCAATCGGCGCATAGACCAGACCATCTCTCATGCCGGATTCACCAGTGTAGAGCAGCAAACGACAACCCTTCATCTACCTGTCATTGCTCCGCATTGCCATGGTTATGCCCACCGCTGACGGGACGTTCTGTTGTGGGCAAGCACGTCTAGCACAGCCATACGCGTAGGTATACCATTGGCCACTTGATCACGAATCAGCGTCCGTTCGTGATCAGCGACTGCAGCCGCTAGCTCAACCCCCCGATTCACTGGACCTGGGTGCATGATGCGAAGGTCCGGGTACCGCTTCATATGCTCCATGGTGATGCCAAACTGCGCATGGTATGCTCCAAGACTAGACACGGCCCCTCCATCCTGTCGCTCTTGTTGAATACGCAGCGCCATAGCCACATCGCACTGCTGCAGCGCCTCATCAAGCGCATGCGTTACCCGAACCCCCATCGATACCAGTGCCGCTGGCACGAGTGGAGGGGGCCCACAGACCGTTACCGATGCGCCAAGCGTACGCAATCCACGAATAACTGAGCGAGCCACCCGGCTATGCAGAATGTCTCCAATGATCGCTACATGCAATGCAGCAATGTCCGGATAAACAGTAGCTAAGGTACACAAATCAAGTAGGGCTTGCGTAGGATGGGCATGCGCTCCATCGCCCGCATTGATGACCACAGCATCAGTGCATGTCGTCAGATACTGAGCGGCTCCTGGTGCAGCATGGCGCACCACAAACATATCTGCATGAAGCGCCTGAAGCGTTTGGGCGGTATCTTTGAGCGACTCCCCTTTGCTTACCGATGACCCTTTTGCCGAAAACCCCAGATGGCGTCCGCCCAGATACTGAATCGCTTGTTGAAACGACAACTTGGTGCGTGTAGACGGCTCAAAAAAAAGCGTTGCCACCGTCCGTTCTTTCAGCGTCTGGTCAATAGGCTGGGAGCGGTCCAACGCCTGCTTGTATGTGATAGAACGCGTTAGAATCTGCTGTATGGCTCCGGATGAGTAGGACGATAGATCCAGAAGGTGACGAGGAAACGAAACGGTAGAGGAGGCCATTTGCAGCAATGTAATCAATAAACAGAACAGTGTACGTTTCAGCAGACGAACACAGCCGAACTGCTGTTGCATCAAGAGGTGGTTCTTAAACCACAGACCGCCTCGTCCTCATACGAAAAATAGGCTAACTCGTCCACGAAAGCCGGTTTTTGTTCGCGTTTGCGCAGCTGTGGTTGTATTTCAGTATACAAGTGTGTGGGCTATCTTAGCATCTCACCTCGTTTTGTTACCCGTAGCACAAGGCGTTTCCTTCCGCTAGCGATTGCAACTGTGGTGACTCGAAATGTGTTTTCGAGCGCAACTATTGCATGGGCGCTGCTTGATGCGTCTTCATTCGTGTATCTATTTGTACTCTGTTTGGCATGGCACGCATAGCATCACTGGTTTTCGTTGTCGGATTTCTTCTTGGAAGTGTGGGGCCTATTTCTCCGGCTGTTGCTCAGCAAGAAGTTCCCCCTGAGATTCAGCGCGAACTCGATGAGCGGGGGCTGTCTGAGTCCGAGGCACGCCAGCGCGCCCGCGAGCTCGGCATCAACCTGGACGACCCCGACCAAGCGGCCCGACGGGCTCGCGAACTAGGCATCCCAGAGTCACGCGTTGAGGCCCTACTCCAAGCCGTTGAACAACGTTCGCCAGGCAACGGCCAACAGCGAGACGCTATGCAACTCCCACCGTATCCCGTGCTAGCAGGACGCGCAACCTTAGACCCAAGCGAAGTCTATGTCGGTGACCTTCCTGAAGAGGTATCCGTAATGGTGCCTCTGCAAAGTGAAGAGAGCATTCAAGACGTCGCCCCATTTTTTGTTACGGCTAACGGAGACACTGCCCGCGTTGCCAATGTAAGCCGTACAGAAGGATCCGTACTTGACGGACGCTGGAATGGCTCAATCACTGTTCCTGCTGATAGCGCTGCAGGAACGTGGTCGCTCTTTGTTGAAACCGCCACATCTGATACCACCGTTACCCTTTCTACAGGACGTGTTTTACAGATCAGTGATGAGCCGGTAGCGGTTGTTGATGAAGACGTTGAAGAGCCCGATGTCGAAGAGCTTGAGCATTTCGGATATGACCTGTTCGACTCTATTCCCGAAGCGTTTCAACCCCAATCGGTTGGCCCGGTTGACGACAGCTATGTCGTAGGCCCCAATGACGAGTTACGCCTTACGGTATGGGGCGACGCCGACTTTCAGTATGAACTGACTGTAGACCGCGAAGGGCGGGTTGATATTCCAGATGTCGGACAGTTCACCGTAGCCGGAAAACGGCTTTCGGAGTTGCGCAACGATATGAGACAGTGGCTTTCACGCAGCTACTCGCAACTCACTACCGATCCGCCTTCAGCCTTCATGGACCTCACCGTTACACGACTGCGTCCGGTCCAAGTCTTTGTCCTTGGTGAGGTCCCCCAACCCGGCGGATACACCATGAGCAGCTTCTCCAATGCTTTTAATGCGTTGTATAGCGTAGGAGGCCCCTTGGAGCGCGGAAGTCTACGTAACGTGCAAATCATCCGTAGCGGGGAAGTTATCTCTGAAGTAGACTTCTACGAATACCTCATGCAAGGATATGTGGAAGACCCCGTCCGGCTCCAAAGCAACGATATCGTATTTGTGCCGCCGCGAGAAAATACGGTCTCCATCGAAGGTGCCGTGCAGCGCCCTGCTATTTTTGAACTCCAGGAAGATGAATCGTTTGCCGACCTGCTACGCTTTGCAGGCGGACTTGAGGCAGAAGCCTACACTGAACGGTTTACAATCAACCGAATTCTCCCGTTTGACGAGCGAGACGACGACCCGTCGGTAGCACGCGAACTCATCAACCTCAATCTCAACGAAGCGCGCTCCGATGGAACCACTGTAGGTATGCGCGATGGCGACTATGTTCGCATCCGGTCGATTCGTGAGATCGACGACCATGTCATTGCAACACGCGTTGACCAAGTTGAGGTCTCGGGCGCTGTTTTCCAACCGGGCGACTATCAATTAGACGATGACATCCGAACGGTCAAAGATCTGATTGAAGCGGCTGATGGCCTCACCGGCGATGCGTACACGCAGCGGGCCGAACTACGCCGCGTAGACGACGACCTCGAACCGGCGATCCGGTCCCTCGACCTCGACGCTGTCCTCGATGATGAGCCCACTGAAAATATCGTCTTACGCCCTGGTGATGAACTCGTTATCTCCAGTCGTGAAGAGGTGCAAGAAAATCGACAAGTAACGATCTCCGGCCAAGTTGAAAACCCTGACACGTATCGCTTGCGCCGTAATATGACCGTCCGCGACCTGCTGTTTGAAGGCGGCGGACTATTTGATGAGGAGTTTCGCAAAGATGTGTTCATGGAGCGGGCCGACCTCTTTCGCGAATCTTCTGATGGCAGCCGAACGGAAGTCATTCCCTTTCACCTCGGCGATGCTATTGACGGGGACGGAGAAGCCAACCGGACGCTCCAACCCGGCGATGAGATACGCATCTACAGCGCCTCCGTTGAACGACTTGAGGATCGGTTTGTAGAGGTGAGCGGCTCTGTTAACGATGCCGGTCGCCTCACCTATCGCGATAACCTTACGCTGAAAGACGCGCTTTTGCAGGCAGGCGGCTTTGCTGAAGGCGCGCTCCTCCGCGAAGTCGAAATCACACGCATGCGCCCCGATAGCGAGGGCGACCGACGTGCTCAAACCCTCACAATTCCTCTGGGCGGCGTACAATATACGGATCCGGTTAGCTTTGCTATTGAAGACACGACCGCCGTTCTCGAACGCGCTGCAGGGTTTGATCTTCAGCACCGCGATCACATTTTTGTGCGCACCGACCCCGCATTCCGCCCTCAGGAGTCTATTACAGTGGAAGGCGAAGTCCGCTTTCCAGGTGAATACACCTTAATCCGAGAAAACGAACGCCTGAGCGATGTTTTGAACCGAGCAGGCGGCATTCTATCCACCGGCTATGCTAAGGGCGGACGCATCATGCGTGATGATGAACAGATCATCAGCGATATCGATGAAGCCGCCAAAGGCCGCCGTTCCCGCGATATTATTTTGCAGCCTGGCGATGAAATCATTATTCCAACCCAGCCGAACACGGTTGCTGTCCGCGGCAATGTCGCCAACGAAGGCCTTATTCGGCATGAACCCGGGCGCCGAGTTGAATACTATCTCGATCGAGCCGGTGGGGCCCGCGAAAACACCGAATCCATCCTTCTTACTCAGGCTTCTGGAGCCACCTTCCGGGTCCGAACAGGCTGGTTTCGTCGCACCCCGCGCGTTGACGACGGAGCCACCATTCGCGTCATCGAAGAACCGGAACGCGAACAGGAGCCCTTCGACCTTGGAGGCACGCTGACTGAAATTACAGGCATTCTTTCAAGTGCGCTCACCATCATCGTGCTGGCCGGACGTGCCTTTGACTAACCGGCTTTCTTTGTCTCTTTCTGATGCGTAGTACCTTGTAGCGCCCTAACTGCCATGCCTGCTCCTCCTTCCAACGATCAGCCTGATCCCGATCCTTCGCGGCCTTATGCCGAAGAAGAGATCTCATTGCTCGACATTCTGGTCGTGCTCGCCCGAAACCGGCGCTTTATCATTGCCTGCGTTATAGGAGCTGCGCTGTTTGGCGTCGTCTATGCCCTGGCTGCCTCGGAAGAGTATACCGCCTCCACACAAGTTGTGCGTGAAGCGGAAGGGCCAGCCGGTCAAAATATTCCAGGGGGCCTCTCTGCACTCCGCGGATTAGGAATTAGCGTGGGCGGAGGCGCAAGCGGCCTCACGCCCGAAGCCTATCCTAACATCGTGTCTAGCCGAGAAGTCCGCCTGGCTGTGGCTCGCGACACATTCTACTTTCCTGACATGGAGCAGCAGATGTCGTTCGTAGACTACTACGAACAACAAGAAGCCGGTCTGCTCTCGGTTCTGCGACGCTACACCATTGGCCTGCCCGGACAAATCATCGGATGGTTTTCTTCGGATGATGAGGTAACCCGCCCCATTGAAACCGACGAAGGAGAACGGATTTATCCCACGGAAGCCGAAGAAGATGCGATCAGAGCCATCGGCAATAAAGTCTCCTCCTCTGCCGACATTGAAACCGGCATCATGTCGATTAGCGTGACGGACGCTGATGCCGTCCGGGCGTCTGAGGTTGCCGAAAGCTTCCTTGACCACCTCCGCGAACGCGTGCGGACGATGCGCACCGAAAAAGCGCGCCAGACGCTCGAATTCATCGACGAACGCTTCCAGGAGGCCCGCGAAGAACTGCAGCAAGCTGAAGAACAACTCGCTGTGTTTAACGACCGAAACCGCGACATTCGATCGGCACGCTTGCGTACCGAACAAGAGCGGCTGCAGCGCCAGGTACGCTTTGCTTCGGATCTGTTTAGTGAGCTTCAAGCCCAGCGTACCCAAGCTGAAATCGAACTACAGCGCAGCCAGCCGGTCATTACCGTGCTCGAAGCCCCTAGCCCGCCCTCACAACGCAGTGCCCCCCGCCGCACGCTTATTGTATTACTCAGTCTTATACTGGGCGGTATGGTTGGCGTAGGAGGGGCCTTCGTAAAAACCTTCTTAGGAGAACAAGAAGACCAAGAAGAACGCGCAAAGCTGGACGAGATCAAACACGCGCTGCGCCACCCTTTTGGTCGCTCCTCAACCCTCGATACAACGCAATAACTACTTACCCAGCGCATGCGAACGGTCCATTCCTCCTCTCTCGTTATCGTCTTGGTTGCCGGACTCTTCCTGGCAGGATGTGGTGGCACAGATGCCACAGTTGATGCTGACACCGATTCAGAAACAACCCAGCCACCCGAATTGAGCGAGGCTCCTGAGCTGGTCCAGGAATACCAGGCGCTGCTTGACCCTGAAGAGATGGCTGCGCGCATGTATTACCTGGCGTCCGATCGCTTCGAGGGGCGCGAAACCGCCATGCCGGGCCAACACAAAGCCGCTGAATACCTGGCTTCGCAATACCGCAAGATGGGTGTGGCCCCCAAAGGTACAGTAGAGGCCGAGGACCCACGCGCTCCCGAGGCCTACTTCCAAGAGTTTACGGTCTATGGGACACGCACCACACATGCCTCACTCACCGCTACTCAGCAGACTGATACACTCGCTACCGGCACCTACGACACCACCCTGCCAAACACAAGCACCACCTTCCTTCCGTTGGGTACCCTTCCTGAACAAGAGGGAGGGCTTATTTTTGCTGGATACGGTATCGGTCAGTCTAACTTCAATGATTACAATGCTCTTGACGATGCCGGTCTCACCGTGGATGGCGATTGGCTCATGTTCTTGCGTAGCGACCCAGTCCATGACGATGGTACACACCTGTTCACCGGAACCGATGAACCCAGCACCTGGACCGACGGGCTTAACCGAAAGCTGCAGATCGTACGCGATCTAGGAAGATTTGGCGATGGTGAACCAGCAGCAGGCGTCTTAATCGTCGCCGACATCGGTCCGAAAGCGGTCGATGTTACCGAGCGCGCTCGTATCTTGGCCGATTACAACGAGCCGGGCTCAATGTCGCTTACCGAAGAAGAAGACAGCTCCACTTTCCCGGTCTACATGGTTTCTACCGAGTTTGCCGATGCGCTCCTCGCCGAAGCCGATCAGAGTGTAGAGACCATCCAGCAAGAGGTGCTCGCTACCGAATCTCCCGTCGTGTTCGATGTGCCCGACGTGACGGTAGACAGCCGGCTTGAACGCACGCCCTACGCCAAACCTACAGACAACGTGGTGGCCCACATTGAGGGCAGCGACCCCGATCTCAAAGACGAGGTGATTGTCATTACCTCGCATTACGACCACATCGGGCTAGAGCCAACCGGGCCACAAGACAACTACATCAACAACGGCGCCGACGATAACGCATCGGGCACCATCGCAACGGTCGCGCTCGCTGAAGCCTTTCGCGCTGCCAAAGATGATGGATACGGACCCCGCCGCTCCCTGCTCTTCTTGAACGTATCAGCCGAGGAGAAAGGGTTGCTTGGATCGGCCTATTACGCCGATGAGGAGCCCATTTACCCGCTGGAGCAGACGGTGGCCAATCTCAATCTCGATATGATCGGGCGCGTAGATCCGTCGTATCCCGAGTTACCCGACAGCAACTACGTATACGTCATTGGAGGCGACTTAATTTCTGATGATCTGGATGCCATCAACCGAGAAGCCAATGCACTCACCGGTATCGACTATACCTTGCATGAGCGCTATAACGACCCCAATGACCCGCAAGCGCTGTATCGCCGCTCCGATCAGTGGAACTTCGGCAAGCATAACATCCCGTTTATCTTCTACTTCTCGGGCCTGCACGACGACTATCACGACGTAGGCGATGAAGCCCACAAGATCGACTACGAGCGCATGGCCGAGCGCACACGCTTAGTCTTTGGTACCACCTGGCAACTGGCCAATCAAGACGACCGTCCCGCTGTAACCGGAGAAGGCTTCCATTGAGTCTCCGCTCTTAGGTATTTCTCGACACCGTATCGCTATGCTCGACGACTTTCACGCTGCTGCCCGCCGTTACGAAGCCGATGTCATTGCGTGGCGACGCGCTCTGCATCAACATCCGGAGCTTTCTACAGAAGAGACGGAGACCGCTGAGTTTATCGCAAACGCGCTGCGTCCCCTTAACTTACCCGTACGCACTGGGCTCTACAACACGGGACTGATGGCTACCATTGAAGGCGATAAGCCCGGGCCTACTGTGTTTTTGCGGGCGGATATGGACGCGCTGCCTATCCAGGAGGAGACGGGGCTGGACTTCGCCTCTCAGAACGACGGCGCCATGCATGCCTGCGGACACGATGCCCACACGGCGATGCTGCTTGG